>JBBSCP010000001.1:0-40978 GCA_038250135.1 Acetobacterales bacterium
ACCAGAATGCCGGCGCGCGAGGCCTCACCCAACTCCTCCAGCCCATCGCCGTCGCGATCCACCCAGACGCGACCGGTGAGGTCACCGAGCTCCACGAGGCCCGCATCGACGGCGCTGTCGTTCTCACCCGAACTGAGGGTGATGATGCCGGTGATGCCGGTGGTACGATCCGGATCGCTGTCCGACCCGTCCGGGCCGAGATCCTGCTTCGAGAAGGCTTTGTCGGCGGGCGCCACGAACTGAACGCGATAGTCGCCCGGCGCCAGAGCGCCAAAGCCATAGAGGCCAGCGCCATCCGTGACGTCGGTGCCGATCACCGTCAGCCCATCGCGCGAGAGCAGCCTTACCGTGACGCCGCCCACGCCGACTTCGCCGATGTCGAACCGGCCGTCATTGTCGGCATCGAGGAATACGCGATCGCCGAGCGAGGCCGGGCGGTAGAGTCCCGCATCGATGCTCGTCTCATTCTGGCCGCTGACGATCTGGTAGGAGCCGGTCCATCCCAGTGGCGCAGGCGAGGGGATGAAATCGCTGTCCTTGGTGTCATCGAACCCCTGGTTCGGCAAGGTCGGCTGGTATACCGGATCGTTGATGAGCAGGCTGTAGGAGCCCGGACGGACACCGGTGAACTGATAGAAGCCATCGGCATCCGTGACCGTGCTGGTCACGCCCGTACCACCCGAATGCAGTTGCACCGTCACGCCAGCGATGCCGAGCTCGCCATTATCCTGGATGCCGTTGCCGTTGACGTCTTCCCACACGAAGTCGCCGATGGTCGCCGGGATGTAGACGCCCGCATCGAGTGTGCGGTCGTCATCGCCGCTCGCCAGCGTCACGCTGGCGGTACGCCCGCTGATCAAATCGGCGTCGCTGTCGGCGCCGTCATCAAGGCCGGCATTTTGCACCGTGAAGGGCGTCGCCGCGTCCGGCACGAAGCGCACGGAATAGGCACCGGGTGCCAGCGTGTCGAACAGGTAATTGCCGCTGGCATCGGTGAAGGTCGTGCGGCCCGTCGCGTTGCCCAGGCTGTCGAGCAGTTGAACCAGACGGCCGGAGATGCCGCCCTCGCCAGGGCCGCCTTGCCGGCCATCGCCGTTCACATCCGCGAACAAGGTGCCACCGAGCTTGGCGCCGCGATAAAAGCCTGCATCGACACCCGGCTCGTTCTCGCCGCTGTCCAGATTGAAGGTATCGCTGAGGCCGACTGCGTTGACATCGCTGTCCGTCGCCTCGTTCGCATTGGCGCCGGCATTGCGCGTGGTGGCGATATAGCCAGCCGGCGCGACACTGACCGAATAATCACCCGGCGTGAGGCCCGAGAACTCGTAGAAGCCATCCGCGCCGGTGATGGTCGTCGTCACCTCAGTGCCGAGGCCATCGAGCAGCCGGACTGTGACGCCGACGAGGCCCGTCACGCCATCATTCTGCAGGCCGTCGCCATTCGTGTCCTCCCAAACCCGATCGCCGAGGCGACCGAGCTGGTAGAAGCCGGCATCGACGTTGCGGACGTTGTCGCCGCTGGCGACCGTGTAGATTCCGGTGATGCCATTGCCCTGGTCGGCGTCGCTGTCAGTGGTGTCGGCGCCGATGTTGCTCAGCGTGCGCTCATTGCCGCCCACTTCGTCGAAGCGCGCGCGATAGCTGCCTGGGATCAGATCGTCGAACAGGTAGCTGCCATCGGCGGCGGTCACCGCGGTGAAACCCGTTGGCAAGCCATCGGCGCCAAGCAGCGTGACGGGAATGCCCGCCAGGACCGTGTCGCCCGCGCCGCGCACACCATCGCCATCGACGTCGCGGAAGGCGATGCCGCCGAGCGAGGCGCGCACCACCGTCACCGCCTCGTTTTCCGTCACGGTCGTCGGCGAGGAGCCGGGCGTCACGCCGTAGGGGTTGACGGCGGCCGAGGCGTCCACCGCGCCGACATTGGTCAGCACCGTACCGGCCGCGTTGCCGGCCACATCTGCCACCTTCGCCACCACGCGGAACACCACCTGGTCGGCGGCGTTGCTGACGTTGTTGAAGGGGTTGTTGATGTCGCCAAGGTTGAAGGAGAGCGTGCGCGTGCCGGCATTGTAGACGCCATCGGCACCGATGCTGAGCGCCGAGCCGGCGATGCCACCAAGCGAGACCAGCTCGCTATCCACGAAATCGAGGCCGGTGGGCAGCACATCGCGCAGCACGACGCGCTGCGCACCTTCGCCGAGCGTCGCCGTAACCAGGAAGGTCACTTCCTCGCCGATGCCGACCGCGTTGCCGATGGTGCCGAGCAGCGAGGTGCTCTCCAGCGTCTTCACCACCGTGTTGACGATGGCGGTGGTGATCGCCGCCGGGTCGCTTTCCGTCACGCTCACGCCGAGCACGGGGGCGGAGCTGTAGGTGACCTGCGCGGTATTGGTGATGCTTTGGCCATCGACGATGTTGGCGTTGAGGCGCGCCTGGTAGGTGATCGCAACCGGCGCCGAACCCAGCAGGTACTGGCTCAGCGTATAGCCGACATTCCCGCCACTCTCGGTGACGGTGCCGACCGAGGCCGTGGCCGAACCCGCCACCAGCGTGACGCCGGGCGGCAGGATGTCGGACAGGTTCACGAGATAGGCAGGCGAGGTGCTGCCCGCCGCGTGGCTGAGTGTGACGGTGTAGGTGACGAGATTGCCTGCATCACCCGCATTGCCGGGCGATGCATCCTTCACGATCACCAGATCCGGCCGCACCACGTCGATCTTCGCATCGTCGGTGACTGAGGCGAGGCCCGGCTTGCCGCCGCCCGGCGAGTAGGTCTCGGCCTTCGCGGTGTTGGTCAGCGTTGCGCCAGCCGACGCCGTGGTGCCGACGCGGGCACTGACGAGGATGGTCACGGTGTCGCCGGAATCGCGGTCATTGTCGCCGGCATTGACGATGGTGCCGAAGTCAAAGCTGTAGGCACCGCCGACAACCGACGTCGCGGCGGAACCCACGCCGAGCGCGGAGCCGGTAATGGTCGCACCGATGCTCTCGACACTGGCGCTCTCGAAAATCAAGCCAGTCGGCAGGCTGTCCGACACCACGAGACGCTGCGTGCCCTCACCGACCGTCACGGTCAGGCGGTAGGTCACTGTCTCGCCAGGGGCGGCATCGGGGCTGGCACTATTGACGAAGTTGCCCGCAGTGTTCGTATCACCTGTTGCGATCACCGATTTGTCGATGGTCGGCGCCAGCGCCACGGTGCGCGTCTCGGTATCTTGCGTATTGTAGGAACGGCTGGCGAGATCCTCGGCCGCGGTCGGGTTCAGCGGATCTACCGGATCGGCCGAGTTGGTGTCGTAGGTCAGCCGCGCCGTGTTCGAAAGAACCTGCGCTGGCGTGACGCTATCGAGCAGCCGCGCCTGGTAGGTGATGGTAATGGTCGCCGCACCGAGCAGATACTGGCCGGTGCTCCAGGCGATGGCGTTGCCACTGCTGGAGACGCTACCCGCGCTGGCTGTCACCGTGCCAGCCACCAGTTCCATGCCGGCCGGAATGAGGTCGGACAGCGCCAGGTCATAGGCCGGCGCGTCGGAGCCGGCCCGGTGCTGGATGGTGATGGCGTAGTTCACCAGTGCGCCGGCATCGAGCGCCTGACCACCAACAATGGAGGAGGATTTGTCGATCGCGAGATCCGGCTCCACCACATCGATCTCGACCGCGGCAGAGCCATTCGTAGCCGGGCTGCCGCCCGCGGTGAAACTGCCGGTGTTGCTCAGGCGATCGGCGTCGTTGTTCTGCGCAAGGTCGTTCACCACCGCCTTGATGCGGAGCGTGATGACCTCCTCATCATTCGTCGCATTGACCACCGTGTTGCGGACATCGCCGAAGTCCAGCACGAACTGGTCGTTGCCCGCGGTGCTGCCGGGCGCTGAAGCGGTGAGCGTCGGCACTGGTACCACCCCGCCCGCGAAGGTCTTGAGGCCAGCACCGACCGAGACGACCTCCAGTGAACTCGCCACATAGGTCAGCGTGCCATTGCCGCTGGTTGTCAGGTCCTCGAGCAGATCAGTGATGCGCAGTTTGGTGCTGTCGCCCTCGGGCAGCCGGACCTTGATCTCATAGGTGATCTCCTCGCCGATGCGTACATCGACGCGGCCGGTGTCGTGGCGCGAGGATGCGGTATTGGCATCCGAGGTCGCGATGATCGTCTTGGTGATGGTCGGCTTGTCGATGGTGAGGGTATGGCCGTCAGTGTCGGTGTTGGTGCGGTCATCAGGATTGCCCGTGCCGTCCATGGAGCTGCCATCGGTGGTCGCGGTGTTGACCAGCGTCTCGCCGGCATCGGCATCGCCATCGACGATGACGTCGAAGGTGATGGTCAACTTCTCGCCGGGGTCGAGGAAGTCGATTGTGTAGTCAACCGGACCGCCATTGGTCGTGATGCGCGACGGCGCCAGCGCACCGTTGATCTTGATGACCGCCGTCGCCGGCTGGAAGGCTGCGTCCAGCAGCACGTCGGCCAGCAGGTCCTTGATGCTGACATCCCAGGCCCGGGCGGTGAAGTCGCCAGTCCCGCTGCCGGCGGCGGGCACGCCCCTGTTCTCGACGGTGATCGTGTAGTTGATGGTATCGAAGGCGTCCCCGGTCGTCCTGTTTGCCGTCTTGTCGATGTCGAGGTTCGGCGCCACCACCTCGACATCCACCGTTCGCCGGGTCTCGCTGCGGCCGCTCGATGAGTCGGGATCATCGGCGGTGACGATGACGGTGTTGGTCAGCTTGTCGCCGCGGACGTTCAGCGCGTGGTCCTTGACCCGCGCGTCGATCTCGAGCGTCAGGGTCGCGGGCTGCGTGCCCGTGGTGTTCGCCGTGTTCTGCACATCGCCGAAATCGAAGCGGGCGCGGTCATTGCCGTTCACGCCGTCGCTGTCGATCAGCGAGATGACGGGCGTGGTGTCGAACACACTGCCGCCGCCCAGGCCGGTCACGCCGATGAACCGCGCCGCCAGCATCTCCATCACGCCGCCGCCATTGGCGTTGGAGGTGGGCAGCCAGTCTTCGATACGCAGATCAGTCATCGCGCCTTCCGGCACGGTCACGGTGATGGTGTAGGTCACCGTCTCGCCGATCGTCAGGTCGGTGAGCATGTCGCTGCCGGCGAGCGTGCCGGTATGCGCCTCACTGGTAGTCTTCACCACCTTGGCGGGGGTGGGCGTCTGGGTGCGGACGAAGGCCGTATCGGTCAGGTCGCCGGCCGGCGTGAAGTCCGTGCGGTCGATGCCCTGCTCCATCGCGGCGAAATGCTCGATGGTCGCGGTGTTCACCAAGTCGGCGCCGAAGACCGCGACATTGTCCACCAGCTCAAGGTCGTAGGTGATGACGACGATGTTGTCGCCGCTGGTCGCGCTGTAGGTGCCTATGCTGCCGCTGTTCGCCGCATCGCCAAGGCGGATGCCGCCGGCGGGGTCGAAGATGCTGCTGCCCTCGATGGTGAAGAGCAGCAGATTGCCCGCGCCATCCGTAACGCGGAGATTCAGCCCGCTTGCGGGAATCTCGAAGCCGTTCGGCAAGGTGTCGCGGATGAGAACGTCGAAGGCGCCCTTCAACGCGCTGCCGGTATTCTCGACGACGATGGCGAAAGACACGCGGTCCCCTGCATCGGCGCCCAGCAGGTTGGCGTCGACCGGCGTGGCGTCGAGGTTGGTGCTGCTGATCGTGCCGGTGAAGCGGTTGCCCGCACTGCCCGGCGCGGTGAAGACCACAGGGCCGGCGGCGCCGGTCAGGTTGGCATTCGAATTGGTGTCGGCAATCACGCCCTTGGTGATGTTCAACTCGGGCTCGCCAAGCACGAACTGCACGATGGCGTTGTCTTCCGACATGTCGCCGAAGCTGTTGGTCTCGGTGCTGGTCACCTGGTTGGTCAGCAGCAGGCCGTCGCCGAATTCCTGATCCTGCACCACCACGGTGAACAGCAGGTCGATGCGCGATGCCGGATTGCCCGGCGCCATCGCATCGCCGAAATCGAAGGTCAGCGAGTTGCTGAGTGCGTTGAAGCCGATGATCGGGTTGGTGGACGGGTCGCCAGAGCTGTCGAAGGTGGCGCCAGGGCCCCACTTCGCCTGATTGGCGCCAGGCGCCGCGGCGCTGACGGCATCGGTGAAGGTCATGCCGGCGATGGCCTTGAGCACCGGCAACGGCAGGAAGTCGCTCAGCATCACGTCATGCGCGCCGGTCTGCGGCATGTCGAGCGTGAGGCGGAAGGTGATCGCATCGCCTGCCGAAACCGGGCCAGGGGTGAAGGTCGTGTTGCCGTTGATGGCGTAGATCGACTTGCCGACCTCGCTGACCGGAAGCGTCACGCTGGCGCCGCTGTTGTCGGAATTCGGCCGGTTCGTTTCGTCCACCACGCCGCCGAAGTCGACGCCGTTCACCAGCGGGTCGCCTTGGTCCACCAGCGGCTCGTTGGACGGCGCCGGGTTGTTCGAGATGTAGCTCTGCTCGATGGTGGACTGGAACGTCACCAGGACAGTCGCCTGGTTCTCAACCCCGCCCGGGCGGCCGTTCAGTACGTCATCGATGCCGCGGTCCCGCATCTCCTGCGACACGTCGAAGCGGATGGTGGAGATGCCGGTCAGCGGATCGCGCGTGATGGTGATGTTCGACTGGCTGATGGTGCCGCTGAACAGCGTCGACCCACCCTCGCGCATCGTGATGGTGACGGGCACGGAAGCGTCGAACACCTGGCCATCGCCGAGCGTATCGATCAGTGCCAGGTCATCCATGTTGAAGTAGTTGGAGACCTGGCCGTCGAGCGTCCATTGCAGGTTCTCGCCCGCCTTGAGCGTGGTGACCACATCGACGGATTTCTGCACTGCGATGGACTTCGCGGTGATGATGTCCTCCGCCCCGCCCGGGTCGATGGCGAAGACCTCGATCGGGTCGCGCCCATCGGTCGGGTCCCAGGTGGCGTCGAGCCGCGCATTGTTCTCCAGCACGCGGAAGGCGCCGGTGACGGGATCGAGCACCGGCGTCACGCCGTCGCGCAGGAATTCCGGCACGTAGAACTCGATCTTGAGCATCGGCTCGCCGCCCACGCCGCCGGTGTAGCTGCCGGCGAAGTTCGCCACGACCAGGCCGGTTAGGTTGTCGAAGCTGGTCGTGCCGGTGCCGTTCACGATGGAAACGATTTTGATGAAGGTGCCGTCGGGCATCACGTCGGTGAGCTTGAGGCCGGTGACCGTCTGGCCATCGGCGATCAGCGCCTTCACCAGCCATTCGCGCGCATAGGAGGGGCCGGTCGCCGTCTCCTGCTCGGGGCCGACATAGATCTTGTCGAGCTCGATGACGGTGGGCGTGATGGTAAGCGTGCTGCTCGGGCCGAACACCGGCGCGTCTGCTGTGGGGTTCAGCAGCGGATCGCGCCCATAGGCAAAGCCGCCGCTGGCCTGCACGGCAAGCGGCTTGCCGAGGTCGGCGAAGCTGGAGATGTCGAGCGTCACCAGCACATCGGCCGCGGTCTGGCCGGGGGTGAAGCTGCCGAAGGGCAAGCGCAGCACCACCAGCGTCTCGCCCGGCGTGCCCGTGACGATCAGGGGATTGCCCAGCGCATCGGTGGTGAAGGGGTGCGTGACCTGACCAGAGGCCGGGAACTCCCGCACCCATTGCTGCAGCGCCACGCCGAGATAGGTGGCGCCGAGAAAGGCGAGGCCGTCATTCACCTCAGCGTTGCCGGCGTCAGCGCCGTCGCTGCCATTCGTCGGCAAGACGAGGCTGATGTAGGGAGAGTAGCCGACCAGGCCGCCCGGCGCGGCATCAGGGATGTTGTCGAAGCGGATCGTGATGGCGCGCTCGCCACCGATGGGGGCGCTCAGCGCGGCGCCGCCCAGGAAGCTCACGATCGGTTGTGCAGACATTATTTTGACGTCTCCAACGGGCGGCAGGGGGGCCCCGCTCAACTCTCGTTTACGTGATCCGGAGTGGAAGGCAAGCCTTTATGCCTTTCTTTGTAAATTATCTTATTTTCAGGACTTTTTTGCAGAAACGGTTCCACTCCGACCCTGAACTGCAAGATTTTCGTCATACTGCCGTCGCCGAACTCGGGCATTCGTCAGCGACCGCGTTCACCTCGCCGGGCGACGGGCAACGTATTCGAGAAAGGCTTCCAAGATGGATCGACGCGGCCTGGTGGCCCTCTGCCTCTCCTTGCCCCTGCTATTCGGCGCCCCGCCCGCCGAGGCACAGCCGCGGACGCGCCTTATCGTCTATACCGCCGTCGAGAACGAGCAGCTCGCCCCCTTCAAGCAGGCCGCCGAGACCGCATTGCGCGATATCGAGATCGCCTGGGTGCGCGACAGCACCGGCGTCATCACCGCGCGCCTGATCGCCGAGCGCCAGAACCCGCGCGCCGACGTCGTCTGGGGGCTTTCGGTGTTCTCCATCCTGCAGATGGAAGCCCTCGACATGCTCGAGCCCTATACCCCGCGCGGCGCCGAGGCGCTGCGCGCCAACATGCGCAGCCCGCGCAACCCAATGACCTGGACCGGCATGGACGCCTTCGTCTCGGCCATCTGCTTCAACACCATCGTCGCGCAGCAGCGCAACCTGCCGCGCCCGAGCACCTGGAACGACCTGCTCGACCCGCGCTTTCGGGGCCAGGTGGTGATGCCGAACCCGAATTCCTCGGGCACGGGCTTCCTGACCATCGCCGGCTGGATGGGCAGCCGGGGCGAGGCTGGCGCCTGGGACTTCATGACGCGCCTGCACGAGAACATCCAGCAATACACCCACTCTGGCAGCGCGCCCTGCAACAACGCCGCGCGCGGCGAATTCGCTGTCGGCCTGTCTTTCGACATGCGCTCCGTTACGCTGAAGAACCAGGGCGCACCGATCGACATCATCGTCCCGACCGATGGCGTCGGCTTCGACCTCGAGGCCACGGCGATCATGCGCGGCACGCGTAATGCCGAGGCGGCCCGCCGCCTGGCCGATTTCACGGTCTCTCGCACGGCGGCCGAACTCTATGGGCGCTTCTACGCCATGCTCGCCCTGCCCGGCGTCGAACCCACGGTGCGCGGCTACCCGGCCGAATTCGCCGAGCGCCTCGTCAGCGCCGACTTCGCCGAGATCGCCTCGCAGCGTGAGCGTATCCTGCGCGAATGGGCGGCCCGCTTCGATGGCAAGTCGGCCCCTCGCTGAGCGCCACGACCGGAGCAATCGCATGTCCGCCGCCCTCGAAACCCTGGCCGAGGGCGGCAAGCCGTTGCCCACGCCGAGATCCGCCTATCTCGACATCGTTTCGGTCGGCAAGGTCTTCGGCACCTTCACCGCGCTGAAAGACGTCTCCCTGACCATCAACGAAGGCGAGTTCGTCTCCTTCGTCGGCCCGTCCGGCTGCGGCAAAACCACCTTGCTGCGCGCCATCGCGGGGCTCGACCCCGCCACCACCGGCGTGATCCGCCAAGGCGCCCGCGAGATCACCGGCCTGCCGCCGGCCGAGCGCGACTTCGGCATCGTCTTCCAATCCTACGCCCTGTTCCCGAACATGAGCGTCGCCGAGAACGTGGGCTACGGGCTGCGTGGTCCGGCCTGGCCGCGGGCGCGCATGACGGCGCGGGTGGACGAGCTCATCCGCCTCGTCGGCCTCGCCGAACATGCCCACAAATATCCGGCACAGCTCTCGGGCGGCCAGCAGCAGCGCGTGGCGCTGGCGCGCGCCCTGGCGCCGGAGCCCGGCCTGCTGCTGCTCGATGAGCCGCTCTCGGCGCTCGATGCCATTGTCCGGCTGCATCTTCGCCAGGAAATCCGCGCCTTGCAGCGCCGCCTCGGCGTCACGACCATCATGGTGACGCATGACCAGGAGGAGGCGATGGGCGTCTCCGACCGGCTCGTGGTGATGAGCCGCGGGCGGGTCGAGCAGGTCGGCACGCCCGAGGAGGTCTATCGGCGCCCCGCGAGTGCCTTCGTCGCCGGCTTCGTCGGCCGCTCCTCGGCCTTCGACGCGGTGGTGGAGGCAGCACCGGGCATGATCGTCGCAGCGGGCCATCATCTGCCGGCAAATGCCGCGCGAGGCCTGCTGTACGGCACCGAGTTGCGCGTCTTCGTCCGGCCCGAGGATGTCCGCCTCGGACCAGCCGCCGCGGGCCTGCCCGGGGCGCTGCAGATGGAGGTCGTGCATCTGGAGTTCCTCGGCGCCACCTGCCGTATCACGCTCGAAGCGCCTCGCCTGCGCCTCGAGGCCGATGCCTCGCCCGATCTGGTGCAGGCGCTCGGTGCGGTGCCGGGCGTGATGCTGCTGGTCGGCGTGCCGTCGGAGCGGTTGATGGTGTTCAAGGCCGATGTCTGACGCGGTGCTCGGCGAACGGCTTTCGCCGCCGCGGCCGAACCGGGACGGCCCGCAGGGTGCGCCGGTGCGGATCACCGCCTCGCTCGACCAGCGGCTGATGCAGGCGGGGCTTGGCCTCGCCCTCGGCTTCCTGGTCGTGGCGCTCGCGCTGCCGATGGGGGTGCTGCTGGTGCGCGCCTTCGAGGATGCGAACGGCGCCTTCGTGGGCCTCGCCAATTTCGCCACCTACGTCACCACGCCCGCGCTGATCCGCTCGGTCTGGAACAGCGTCTGGACGGCCGGCGTGACGACCCTGCTCGTCGTGCCGCTGGCCTTCGCCTATTCCTACGCGCTGACGCGATCCTGCATTCCCTTCAAGGGCGCCTTCCGCGCGGTGATGCTGTTGCCGATCCTGGCCCCTTCGCTGTTGCCGGCACTGGCGCTGATCTACCTGTTCGGCAACCAGGGCATGCTTCGCTGGATGCTGTTCGGCGACAACATCTACGGCCCCGGGGGCATCATCGCCGCCCAGGTCTTCTACACCTTCCCATCGGCGGCGATAATTCTGAGCGTGGCGCTCGCCACCGCCGATGCGCGGCTCTACGAGGCGGCCGAGGTGCTCAAGGCGGGGCGCGCGCGCATCTTCCGCACGGTCACGCTGCCGGGCGCGCGCTTCGGCCTGGTCTCCGCCGCGGTGGTGGTGTTCACGCAGGTGATCACGGATTTCGGCATTCCGAAGGTGATCGGCGGGCAGTTCCAGGTACTCGCCACCGATGTCTACAAGCAGGTCGTGGGCCTGCAGGACTTCAATATGGGCGCGGTGGTCGGCATCGTGCTGCTGTTGCCCGCGATCGGCGCCTTCGCCTTGCAGCGCTGGGCGGAGGGCAAGCGCAGCGGCACGCTGACCGGGCGAGCGGTGCCCTATGTGCCAAGGCCGCGCGCGCGGCGCGACGTGCCGCTGCTGATGCTCTGTCTGCTCACCGCCGGCGCGCTGATCGGTATCGTCGGCGTGGCCATCTGGGGATCGCTGATCCGCTTCTGGCCCTACAACCTCACCCTCACGCTCGACAATTACGAATTCTCCCGCTTCGACAGTTCCGGCTGGGGCGCCTTCAGCACCTCGCTGGAGTTGGCCACGCTCACCGCCTTCATCGGCACGGCCATCGTCTTCACCGTGGCCTATTTCCTGGAACGTGGGCCGCAAGCGAGCCGAATCGCGCGGCTGCTGCGTGGCACGGTCGGGCTGCTGGCGACGGCGCCGCTGGCGATCCCCGGCCTGGTGCTCGGCCTGGCCTACATCCTGTTCTTCAACCACCCGGCCAACCCGCTCGGCGTGCTGTACGGCACGCTCGGCATCCTGGTGCTGAATTCGCTGGTGCATTTCTACACCGTCGGTCATCTGACGGCGACCACGGCGATCCGTCAGCTGGATCCGGAATTCGAAGCCGTGAGCGCCAGCCTGCGGGTGCCGGTCTGGAGCACTTTCGGGCGCGTCACGGTGCCGATCTGCCTGCCCGCGATCATGGAGATCTGGGTCTATATCTTCGTCAATGCGATGACCACGGTCAGCGCGGTGATCTTCCTCTACGGCCCGGACACCAAGCCGGCTTCGGTCGCTGTCGTGCATATGGACGAAGCCGGCCAGGCGAGCGCCGCGGCTGCCATGGCCTGCATGCTGCTGGCGGCCACCGCCGCGGTGAAGCTTGCGCAGCTGCTGCTCGCCCGCCTGGTCGATCGAGCGACCCAGGGCTGGCGCCGACGCTGACGCAAACCCGTCACACCACTGTCAAACGCCGGCAACGCCGGCGCTCTACAGCGGCACCGGGCCACGCCGCATCGGCGTGACCAGATGTCGTGCCGAGGCTGCTTGGGATGCCGCGGACCGATCCTCGGGGGAACAACGAAAACATGCGCGCCCTTCTGCTTTCTGCCTGCGCCACGCTGGCGCTCACGGCCTCGGCGATGGCCGATCAACGCGTCGACGCGACGCTCGCCGGCCATGCCATCCTGCCGGCCTTCACCATGGCCGTGCCGCCCGCCGACGCGCCGCGCGATGCGCTGGTGTCCGGCAAGTTCGCGGGCCCGGGCAACCTGCGAATCGATCGTCCGGGCGCCATCATGGGCGATACCGGCCCGCTGCACGGCAGGCGCCAGACCGGCATCGCCTTCCCCTTCATCGGCCAGCCGATCCAGGGCTTCTCCGGCATCAAGCCGGTGACGAACGATCCCGGCGCCTATTGGATCGCCACCGACAACGGCTTCGGCAACCGCCGCAACAGCCCCGACGCCCTGCTGATGTTCCACAAGGTCCGCCCTGACTTCCGCACCGGTCAGGTGGCGGTGGAGCAGACCATCTTCCTGCGCGACCCGCAGCGCCGCGTGCCCTTCCGCATCGCCTATGAAGGCACCGACGCGCGGTATCTGACCGGCGCCGATTTCGACCTGGAGAGCATCCAGCCGGTGGCCGATGGCTTCTGGTTCGGCGATGAATTCGGCCCCTTCCTGATCCATGTCGATGCGCAGGGCGTGGTGCAGCGCGTGGTCGAGACGCGGCTGGACGGCCAGGTGCTGATGTCGCCCGACCATCCGGCGCTGCAGGTTCCGGCCTCCCCAACCGCCGGCGTGCCCTATCGCGCGCGCCGCTCTGGCGGCTATGAGGGCATGGCGCTGACGCCGGATGGCCAGACGCTCTGGGCGATGCTCGAGCAGCCGCTGTTCGCGCCCAATTCGGACCAGCCCGAAGGCCCGTTCCTGCGCGTGCTGGAATTCAGCATTCCCCGCGGCGAATGGACCGGGCGCACCGTGCGCTACCGGCTCGAAGCCGGCGCGACCGCGATCGGCGACTTCAACTTCATCGACGCCACGCGCGCCCTGGTGATCGAGCGCGACAATGGCGAGGGCGATCCCGGCCTGGCTTGCGCGCAGGGCGTGCAGCCCACCGCGGCGGCGCCCTGTTTCCCGCTGCCAGCGCGCTTCAAGCGCGTCTACGTCGTTGACCTCGCTCAAACCGATGCCGAGGGCTTCGTGCGCAAGATCGCGCATATCGACCTGATGGCGATCCGCGACCCTGAAAACCTGGCGCGGGTGCGCGGCGACCTGCCGGCCAATGCGCCGCGTGACCGCTTCACCTTCCCCTTCTTCACCATCGAGGACGTGGCGATGGTCGATGCCGACCACATCATCGTGGGCAACGACAACAACCTGCCCTTCAGCGCCGGCCGCCAGTTCTTCCAGGCCGACAGCAACGAGTTGATCCTGCTGCGCGTGCCGGAACTGCTGCGCGCGCGTTGATCCGTGCTCGGGGGCGCGCCGGCCGGTGCGCCCCTTCACCCTTTGAAGGAGCCAAGCCATGATCTGTCGCCGCGCCACGCTGCTCGCCAGCGCCGCCCTGCTCGCCACGCCCAACCTCGCCCGCGCCCAGTCCGGCTGGCGCGGGCAGTTCCGCGAACTGCGCTACGGCATCATCTCGTCGGAGAATGAACGTGACGCGATTGCGCGCCTGCAAGGCCTTTCGGCGCATGCCGAGGCCAAGCTTGGCGTTCCGATGCGCATCTTCCGCGGAACCGACTACGCCGCCGTGGTCGAGGCGCTGCGGTCCGAGCAACTCGAATTCGCCCACCTCGGCCCGGCGGCCTATGCCCTGGCGCGCCGCGCCATGGGCGATTCGGTGGTGCCCCTGTTGCGCCACCGCGGGAACGATGGGGCGGAGGGTTATTTCTCGGTCGTCTTCGTCAAGGCCGACAGCCCCTTCCAGAGCCTTGCCGATCTGCGCGGCCGTAGTTTCGCCTTCGCCGATCCGAACTCGGCCTCCGGCTTTGCCGCGCCCAGCTATTTCATGCGCAAGGAAGGCATCGAACCGGCCCGTCATTTTGGCCGCACCGGCTTTTCGGGCAACCACGAGCAGAGCGTGATCGCGGTGCTGAACGGCACCTACGACGCCGCCGCGACCTTCTGGAGCAACGACGCCACCGGCAACATCCAGCGCATGGTCGAGAAGGGCATGATCCAGCCCGGCACCACGCGCATCATCTGGCGCAGCCCACTGATTCCGAACTCCCCCACGGTGACGCGCGCTGGCGTGCCTGAGGCGCTGCGCGGCGACTTCGTGCGGATGATGATGAACCTGCACCTGGAGGCGCCGGAGGTGCTGCGCCAGCTCAGCGCCAATACGGCGCAAGTGGTGCCGGCGCGGCACGAGGACTATGCCGACGTCATCGCCATGACCGAGCAGAACCAGGCGCAGCGGCGTGAGCGCCGTTCTTGAGCGCAACGGCCCAGGCTGTCGAGGCACGCTGGCGGCGGGAACGTAGCGCCGGCCGTCGCCGTACCCTGGCCTGGAGCCTGGCTTTCGCCGCTGCCGTCAGCGTCGCTGCAGTGGTCGGGCAGGTGGATATCGCGCGGCTGCTCGCTGGTTTGCCACGCGCGGCGGACTACATCACCCGCACCATCCCGACGCTGCGCTGGGACCATCTGGCGCAGGACCTCGCGGAATGGATGTGGGGTTTTGACCTGTGGCTGGAGCTGTTACTCGATACGGTGTTGATCGCCTATGCGGGAACGGTCCTCGGCGGCGGCGCGGCGCTACTGATGAGCTTCGCGGCCTCCGCCACGCTCGCACCGTCCTGGGCTGTCGCGGTGTCGCGGCGGTTGCTGGAATTCGCCCGCACCGTGCCCACCTTGGTATTCGCCCTGATCTTCGTCTACGCTTTCGGGCTCGGTCCACTGGCCGGGCTGCTGGCGATAGCGCTGCACAGCTTTGGTGCGCTCGGCAAGCTGTTCGCCGAAGTGCATGAGAATGCCGATCTGCACAGTGTCGAGGCGGTGCGGGCCGCCGGCGGGTCCTGGGCCGAGGCGATGCGCTTTGGTGTCCTGCCGCAGTCCCTGCCCGGCCTGCTTTCCTTCGGCCTGTTGCGCTTCGAGATCAATGTGCGGGAGGCCAGCGTGCTCGGCATCGTCGGTGCCGGCGGCATCGGGGAGGAACTCTATTTGTCGGTGCGGCAATTCGAGTACCCTGACATCTCGGCGATCATATTGCTGATTCTGCTTACTGTGACGCTGATCGATGCACTGACGACGCGGCTGCGCCACCGCATTCTGGGCGCCGAGAGTCTGCGGCCGGCATGAGCAGTCTTGCCCGCACGCCCGTGATGTTCGGCCTCGGCTTCCTGCTGCTGCTGCTTGGCCTTTGGCGCGTCGATGCCTCCCCACTGCGCCTGATCGAGGGCGCACAGAAGCTCGGCTGGCTGGTCGTGCTGATGTGGCCTCCCTCGGCCGGCGGTGCCTTGACCGAGTTGCTCGCCGCCCTCGCGGAGACAGTGGCGATGGCCTTCCTCGGCACGCTGCTGGCCGTGGTCGTAGCGCTGCCACTTTGCTTCCTTGGTGCCGGCAACATCGTCACGAACACGCTGACCCGTTTCACCGTGCGGCGCACCTATGACGGGCTGCGCGGCATCGACAGCCTCGTCTGGGCCCTGATCTTCGTCTCGGCCGTCGGCATGGGGCCCTTCGCGGGCATCCTGGCGCTGGCCGTTCCGGATATCGGCCTGTTGGCGAAGGTATTCTCCGAAGCGCTGGAGTCGGCCGACAGACGGCAGGTCGAGGGCGTGCGCGCCGGCGGCGGTTCACGGCTCCACGCCATCCGTTTCGGCCTGATCCCTCAGGTGGCCCCCGTGATGCTCTCACAGACGCTTTACACCTTCGAGAGCAATACCCGCAGCGCCACCATACTCGGCGTGGTCGGCGCGGGCGGCATCGGGCTTGCGCTCGGCGACCGTATCCGCCTCAACAACTGGGACGAAGCCGCCTTCATCGTGCTGCTGATCCTCGTCACCGTGGCGGTAATCGACAGCCTGAGCCGGCGCATCCGCCTGAGACTCATCCGGGCGTAACCCGGCACCAGCTCGCGGCGAAGTAGGGAGGCGAACCAGGGAGCCTCCGATGTCTGACCTCGCCGCCCGCGGCCTTGCGTCCACCACCGAGCACGCCGAAGCCGAAGCCGCGTTGGACAGGACCATCGAGGCCGTGCTCGGCCATCGCGCCGATGCCGCCAGCCACCTCGCCGCGGCGCTGGCGGTTGATCCCGGACTGGTCATGGGCCATGCGCTGGCGGGCCTCATGGCGTGCCTGCAGGCGCGGCGCAGCCTCGATCAGGCCGCCGCAAGAAGCCTGGGCGCGGCGCGCACCGGGCTGCGCCTGCGGGGCGGCACACCGCGTGAGCACGCCTTCATCGCCAGCCTCGCCGCCTGGCAGGAGGGGGGCGACATGGCGCAGGCAGCGCTGCATCTGGAACAGCATCTGCTCAGTTACCCGCTCGATGCCGCTGCGCTCAAGCTGGCGCACGGCATCCGATTCATGCTGGGCGATTCGCCCGGCTTGCGCCTGCCGATCGAGCGCGCCCTGCCGGCCTGGAACGACGAGATGCCGCACGCCGGCTACATCCGCGGCTGCCACGCCTTCGCGCTGGAGGAGACCGGCGACGTCTGGCGCGCCGAGCGCGTCGGCCGCCACGCCGTGGCGCTGCAACCGGCCGACTTGTGGGGCGCGCATGCCGTGGCGCATGCGCTGGAGAGTTCTGGACGCGCGCGGGAGGGTATCGGCTGGCTCGACAGCGTGGCTCGGCAGATGGCTGGACTCGGCAATTTCGCGCGGCACATCGATTGGCACCGCGCATTGTTCCACCTGCATCTGCATGAGGGCGAGGCGGCGCTCGCGCTTTACGACAGCCGGGTGTGCGACATCATGAGCGAGGATTATCGCGACCTCGCCAATGCGGCCTCACTCCTGTGGCGAATGGCGGCGCAGGGCGTGCCGGTCGGCGCGGCACGCTGGGACGCACTCGCGGATCTCGCGGAGCGCCGGATCGGCGACCACAGCCTGGTCTTCGCCGATCTGCACCATGTGATCACCCTCGCCGCCGCGGGCCGTGCGGCATCGCTGCACGCCTTCCTCGGTGGCATGCGCGGCCGCGCGCTGCGCGATACGGACACCCAGGCGCGACTTCACGCCAGCATCGGCCTGCCGCTGGCGGAGGGCATCGCGGCCGCGCTCGGCGGGCGTCCGGCGGGGGCGCTGCACCTTGCCCCCCTGCTGCGGCGCGACCTTCAGCGCGTCGGCGGCAGCCATGCGCAGCGGGATGTGTTCGAGCGCCTGCTGATCGAGGCCACTCACGCCGCAGGCCAGAAGCGTGCGGCATCGGCGATGCTCGGCGAACGCGCGGTTCGGCGCGCGCCCGGCGCCTGGGAGGATGGGCTGCTCGGTCAGATCGCCCAGTCGGAGGCGATGCGCGCGGCGGCCAGCCCGTCATCGTCGAGGATCTGCGCAATGCCGAGCCGGTCGGCGAAGATCGCGCCCTCGACGGTGGTGAGCTGCACGGAGAAACTCTCCGTGGCCTCCGTAACGTCATCGGCGCGCAGCAGAATCTCCACCGTCTTGCGAGTCTCGCCAGGGGCGAAGTTCAAAGTGCCGGTGGCGGCGACATAGTCGCCGAGTGTCGCGCTGCCACTCACCGTGCGCCAGCCGACATTGACCACGCTGGCCGAGGGCGCATCCAGCGTCACCTCGAAGACCGCGCGCCGAGATGCCTCGACTGCATCGGGCAGCAGCGGCTCAAGGGCGGCGATCTTGTTCGCCAACACCGTGCGCCAGTCATCGGCGAGAATGCCGCCGGTGTCGGAGGAGTTCGGGTTCCACGACCACCAGGCGAAGGAAGGCCCGATCTCGGCATGGTCGACCGTGCCGTTGTTGTCGGTATCGCCCAGCAGGTAGCTGCTCAGCGCATCGAACCAGGCGAGGTCCCTGGACTGCGTCAGGCGTGAGCCCCATTCGCCGAGCAGCACGGGGGCGATGTTCTCGCTCCAGAGATAGCCCCAGAACTTGTCGAAGACGTCGGGCAGGTTGGCCGGGAAGTTGGCTGCATAGAAGAACGGCTGCGGGTAGATCGAGTCGGGGTAGTCGTGCGGCGAATAGACCAGCTTGTTGTCGAGGACGAGATCGACCGGCCGGTCGCGCGCACCCAGCAGATTGCCGCCCCACCAATAGGATTCGCCGGCGTGCGAAGCCACGCCCTCGACGACGATCAGCCAGTCGGGGTTCACGGCGTGGATCGCGTTGCCCGCGCGTTCCGCGGCACTGGCCCAGGCACCCCAGGTCGCGCCGTGCGGTTCGTTGTTGAGGTCGGCGCCGATCACGGTGGGGTTGCCGCGATAGCGTGAGGCGAGGTCCTCCCACAAGTCGATCCAGCGCGCCTCGGTGAAGCGGCCATCATACCACAGGCCATTGCCGTTCGGCCCGTCGCCGGCGGCGCTGCGGTGGTGGTCGAGCAGGATGCGCAGCCCGATTTCGCCGGCATAGCCGACGATCTTGTCCATGATCTGCTGCGAGTTCAGGCCGACTAGGTCCGGGTTGCGGCTGAAATCGATGCCGTTCGGCGTGCCGTTCTCCTGGATCGCCTGGGCCGAGAAAGGCAGGCGGATGGCGTTGAAGCCCTGCTCCGCCATCTGGTCCATCATGTCCTGCCAATTGCGCGCATGCAGCCCATGCGGCGCCATGGTCGCGGTTTCCATCCCGAACCAGTTCACCGCGGCGATGCGCACCGGCGTGCCGGTGGCGTCGATGATCTGGTTGCCGCGGGTCGAGAGCACGCCCTGCAACGCCTGGCTCTCACCCACATCGCCCTCGGTCACAGGTGCCGCATCGGCGATGCTGATACGCGGCAGGTCGTTGTTGCGAATGGTGCCGATGGCCTCGCCATCCGCGATGACGCCGCGCAGCGGGTCGTGCAGTCGCACGAGGAAGGTCTCATCCGCTTCGGCGAGACGGTCGCCGCGCACGGCGATGGAGATGATCTTCCCCGCCTCCCCCGCCGCGAAGGTGATGCCGCCGGTCCGCCCGGTGTAGTCCGAACCGGACAGCGCCGTGATGTCGGCCGTGCTGAACTTCACCGCAACGCTGCTGGTCGCGGCCTGCGAGAGGGAGATGGTGAAGCGCATCATCGCCTGGCCGGCATCGCCTTCGATCAACGCGGCATCGTCGATGCTGATGCGCGGCGCATCGTCATCGGTGATGATGCCGGCGGCGACGCTGTCCGACACCGTGGCGCCGGTCACCTGGCTGAGCCGCAGCGTCAGGCGCTCGACATTCTCGATCGCGGCGTCATCGGTCAGCGCGATGCGGATCTCCTTGCGCGTCTCACCGGGTGCGAAGGTGAACGGCGCGGCCAGCGCAGTATAGTCGAAGCGGGCCTTCGCCGTGCCGGCCTCGGTCGCCACGCGGAACTGCACGGCGGTGGTGCTGGCATGGGAAAGGGTGGCCACGAAGACAAGGAAGCCATCATTCTCGACCGCCGCCGCATCGGCGATGCTCAACACGGGCGGCGCCGGCGGCAGGGGAGGCGCGGCTTCGGCCGGGCTGAGCAGGAAACCGGCGGGGTCGGGTTGCGGCGTGGCGTTCAAGGCGGTGAAGCCAAACTCCACACTCCCTCCAGCCGCCACCTCGGCGGTCCAGCTCGCGCTGCGGACCAGGTAGCGGCTGCCCGTGTGGCTGACGATCTCGGCGCCCCAGATGTTCACGATCTCGAAGCCCGCGTCGAAGGCGAGCATCCAGCCCGAGAGCTGCGCGTCCGGCCGCAGGGAGATGTGCCCGACGAGTCCTTGGCCCCAATCATCGGAACGGCGAAAGCGGAAGCTGGTGGGCATGCGGGGACCTCGACAACACGTAGAATTTTCCGAATCGTTTATCTCAAATTGAGATTCGTTCAGCAAGTTTCAATTATGATATTGTTGTCACTTTTTGTCGTGCGCTCGGCGACATCCGACGACAAAAGCAGCTCAGGCCGTGCGCCACCGCAGCGGCACGTGACGAAACGGCAGCGCCGCGAGGTCGAGCGCCGCCGGACCCGGGCAATCACAGTCCACAATGGCGCTGCACCGCCCGGCAAAGGCCGCGCGGAAATGGTTCTTCGCCTTGTTCGCCAGCAGCCGCAGCGCGCGCGTCGCGGTCTCGGCCATGTCGAGATGCGGGTAGGTGCGACAGACGCTCGCGCCATCCAGCAGCGTCGCGATCTCGGGCGCCAAGTTGCCGTGGAAGTCGAAGCTGGCGACGAGGGGAGGCACGCCGAGCGCCGCGCGCACGGCGCGAATGATGGCGAGGTCCGCCGCCGGCTCACCTGCTGCGACTCAGGCGCCTTGCAGGGAGAGATGGACGCCAACCCCACTCCCGCCCGAGGCGAGCCCTTGCAGCACCTCGTCCAGCCAGCCGCGAAAAGCCTGCTCCGTCAGCGGCCCGCCGGGCTGGGCGGAAGTGCAGCGCAGCACCGTCGCCTGCCAGTCGGGCCGAGTGGCGAGGAAGGCCGCGAGGCCGCCGAGCTCCGTCGCGGTGCCAGCATGGCGCGCCAGCACCTCCGGCCCCGCGCCCCATTCGCGGGAACGCAGCGCGGCAACGCCGGTGGGGGAGAAGAATTGCCCTCGAACCAAAGCCGAGCGAGCGCGATTTTTGTCATGACGGCAGCCTATCGCGGGTCCAGCATGCGGCCAGCCCTCTCCCAGCCCTCTCCCAGCCCTCTCCCAGCCTTCTCAAGGACCACTCGCATGCACCGACGCAAGCTGCTCGCCGCCCCGCTCGCCCTCTCGGCGTGGCCGGCACTGGCCCAGGAGGCTCCCTTGACGCTCTACACCGCCGGCTCCGGCAGCGCCTTTTTGCCTTATGGCGAGGGCTTGGCGGCCTTCCTCGCGCGCCAGGGCGTCGCGCTCAACGTCGCACGCAGCGCCGGTTCGCTCGAAAACCTGGCCAAGGCGGAGGATGATGCGAACGCGCTCGGCACCGCCTTCCTCGGCTCCGCGGCCGATGCGGTGGCGGGCACGCCAGCGGCAGGCGGGCGGGTGCATGGCCGCGTGCGCGCGCTGTTCCCGATGTACGAGACCAGCTTCCAGGTGGCCGCGCTGCGCACCTCGGGCTTGACCACCATCCCTGGCCTCGCCGGCAAGCGCGTCGGCGCCGGGCCGGCGCGGGGCCCCGCCGAGGTGTTCTTCCGTGCGGCGCTGGCGGCGGCGGGGATCGAGGCGCAGATCGTCCCTGGCGACCCGGCCGCCTTGGCCACGGCATTGGCGCGGGGCGAGATCGACGCGCTCTGGCAGGGTGCCATCGTGCCCATCCCCTCGCTGGTCGCGGCGCAGGCGCAGGCGGATGCGATCGTCTTCGGGCTCGACGCCGCCTTGGTGGCCGCGGTGGTGGCCCGACTGCCCTATCTGGCACCGACGACGCTGCCGCCCGGCACCTATCGGGACCAGACGGCGCCGATCCTGTCCTTCGCCGCCTGGAACTTCGTCGTCGGCAATGCCGCGCTACCGGAGGCGCGCGCCCATGCGCTGACCCGTGCCGCGCTTTCGGCCGTCAACCCGGCGCTGGAAATCCACCCGAGCGCCGGCGGCACTGTCGCGGCGAATGCGCCCGCCAACAGCGTGCTGCCCTTCCATCCCGGCGCCCTTCGCTACTACGCCGAGCGCGGCATCACCGTGCGTTAGTCGCGAAGGTATCGCAGGCTTCGAGGCGGCCGGTGTCGAGGCCCGTCTTGAACCAGCGCATCCGCTGCGCCGCACTGCCATGGGTGAAGCTGTCTGGCGTGACGCGGCGGCCGGCGCTTTGCTGCATCCGGTCATCACCCACCGCGGCGGCGGCGTTCAGCCCTTCCTCGATGTCGCCGGGTTCGAGGATGCCCCGCGCGTCCTGGGCACGCCGCGCCCAGAGCCCGGCGAGGCAATCCGCCTGCAGCTCGATCCGCACCTGCCGCGCATTCGCCCCCTCACGCCCGCCTTCGGCGCGGGCGAGTAGGCCAAGCTGGTTCTGCACATGGTGGCCAACCTCATGCGCGATCACATAGGCGGCGGCGAAATCGCCCGGCGCGCCCAGGCGCCGCTGCAGTTCCGCGAGGAAATCGAGGTCGATGTAAACGCGGCTGTCGCCGGGACAGTAGAACGGCCCAACGGCCGCCTGCGCCATGCCGCAGGCGCTGTCCACCGCGCCGGTGAACAGCACCAGCCGCGGCTCGACATAGCGTTGGCCGCGCGCGGCGAAGATCGGATTCCAGACATCCTCGGTTTCGGCGAGGACGCGCCGGACGAACCGCGCGCCCTCGTCATTGGCCGGCGGCGCGGCACGCTCCGTGCGCTCGGTCGCGACGGGTGCGCCGCCCTGGGTCATGCCCGCCTGATCCAGCATCACGGTGGGATCGACGCCCAGCAGCAGCGCGATCACCACCAGCACGACGCTGCCGATGCCGCCGCCGATGGCGAGCCCGCCCCGGCGCGACCCGCGCCGGTCCTCCACATTGCCGCTCTCGCGCCCGTCCTCGAGCCGCATTCGCAAATCCCTCGCACATCCGCGAAAACAACGCGGAAGGCCGGGGGAAGTTTCAGCCGCCCTTGAGCAACGCGCTCAACGCCTCCGACAGCCCAAGCGCGGCGCGGCCCTGCGGCGCGGCGTAGCTGCCCGCGCACGGCTTCGGCACGCCGAGCGCCACCAGCATCTCGGCGAGCTTGACGCCGCAGGTGACGCCATCCAGCAGCGGCAAGGGCGAGCGGTCCTGCAACAGCCGGTCCATGCCCGCCAGCACCGCGCCGGCCAGCACCACGCTGTCGCAGCGCTCGGCCATCGCGGTCACGGCTTCCAGCACGGCGCGCGCCGTGCCGTCCGGGTCGGCCAGCACCTGCTGCGGCGTGAGGGCGATGCCGCGCACCTCGGCGCAGCGCGCCGCCAGCCCATGCCGCGCCACCAGCTCCTCATAGGGCTTCACCTGGCCGAGCGTGAGCACGCCGAAGCTGCCACCCAGCAGGCAGGCGGTGAGGCAGGCGGCCTCGGTCATGCCGACCACCGGGCAGGGCATGAGCTGCCGCGCCGCCTCCAGCGCCGTGTCATGGCTGACCGCCAGCACCACCGCATCGACGCGCCCGGCATGTTCGGCCAGCGTCTCGAGCAGCGCATGGGCGGCGATGGCGTTCTCGACGCGGGTCGAGATCACCACCGGGCCGAAGCTCGGCGTGGCGCCGACGACGACAGTGCCGATGCCCGCCGCCTGACGCGCCGTGGCGACGCAGGTCGCGGTGATGGCCTCGGTGGTGTTCGCATTCGCGACCAGGATGCGCATGGCCTACCCCCCCACCATGCCCGGCCCAGGAGCAGGGTTCGGCGCTTCACCCAGCGTCACCAACCCGCCCGGCAGGGCGCGTGAATTGGTCGTCAGCAGCATCAGTCGCAGCGCCTGGCGCATTGGCGTGGCGTCGGCAGGCTCACCCGCGGACTCGGCCCGGCGCTTCCAGACCTGGAGCGGGTTGAACAGCAGCACGTCACCCGGCCGGACCTCGATCCGCAGCGCGAGGCCGGGTTCGGCGCAGATGGCGTCGAGCAGATCCAGCGCCTCGACCTGTGCGGCGGTCAGGCGTGGCGTCTCCGGCAGGCGCTGCGCGGCGTCGATCGCATCGCGCGCATAGCGGCCGATGAAGGCGCCCGAGGCGGTGGAGAAGACCGGCAAATCCACCACGCCCGCCGCGCCGGGCACGGCATGCGGCAGCGGACGGTAGAGCAATTCGAGCGCGGCACGGTCGCGCTTCATCAGCTCATTGTGCACGCTCGCCGCGGCGACGAGCATTGCGGGATCGACATCCGATGGCTGGCGAAGCACCAACAGCGCCACGATGTCCGCCGCATCGGCGTGGAAGCGCCAGCGCAGCGCGCCCCCTGCCGGGCTGTCGAGACGCTGCACGAGGCCCGGCCCCGGCCCCTGCCCCGGCCCCTGCCCAGGACCCGGCCCAGGCCCCGGCCCAGGCCCCGGCGGGACCACGGCGCGGCCAAGATGCGCGCCGAGCGCGGCCAGCACCGCCTCCAGCCTTGCCTCGCCAAGGCGTTCCAGCGGCAGGGCGCGCAGCAGCACCAGGCCGCGGCCGGTGTCCAGCCGCTGTACCACATCGCGCAGCACCACACCGAGGCTCGGCAGCGGCGCCTCCGACACCTGCAGGGGCGCGCGGCCGCCGAGCGCTGCCACCGCCGCCTCCAGCTCCGTCGCGTGATCGGCGCCGAGCGGCACCATCCAATCGGCCGGGCGCAGATCGGTGGCGCGCCAGGCGGCGGGACCGGCCTGGGGAACCAGGCGCGGGCGGGGGGGTGCGGTGCCACTCATCCCACCCACCCTAGCAGGCATGGCGCGCTGTGCCACACTGTCCCCTGGCCAGCCTGACCGGAGATCGCCCATGGACCACGCCACCCGCCCCGCCGCCCTCGACCTGCCCTTCGATCGGGAGGCGATGCTGGCTGGGCTTCGTACCTGGGTGGAGTGCGAAAGCCCGACCTTCGACACGCCGGCGGTGAACCGGATGATGGACCTCGTGGCGCGGCACCTCGCGATGATGGGCGCGCGGATCGAGCGCATCCCCGGCCGGATGGGCCATGGCGATTGCTTGCGCGCCAGCCTGCCGCATTCCTCGGCCCCGGGAACGCCCGGCATTCTGATCCTTGCGCATCTCGATACCGTCCACCCGGTCGGGACACTGACAAAGCTGCCCTGGCGGCGCGAGGGCGGGCAATGCCGCGGCCCGGGCATCTTCGACATGAAGGGCGGCACCTTCCTCGCCGTCGAGGCTGCACGGCAGTTGTTGCGCGCCGGCCTGCCGACGCCACTTCCCGTCACTTTCCTGTTCACTTCGGACGAGGAGATCGGCAGCCCCTCCACCCGCGACCTGATCGAGGCCGAGGCCGCGCGCGCAAGCTGCGTTCTGGTGCCAGAGCCCGCCCGGCCGGATGGCGGCGTGGTGACCGGGCGCTACGCCATCGCGCGCTTCAATTTGCGCAGCATCGGCCGGCCGAGCCATGCCGGCGCCACACTTTCCGATGGCCGCTCGGCGATCCGCGAGATGTGCCGCCAGGCCCTGGCGATCGACGCGATGACCACCGAGAGCTGCACCTTCTCGGTCGGCGTCATCCAGGGCGGGCAATGGGTGAATTGCGTCGCCACCGAATGCCGGGCGGAGGTGCTTTCCATGGCCAAGCGGCAGGCGGACCTCGATGCCGGGGTCGCGCGCATCCTGGCCTTGGCGCCTGGCACCGGCGACGTGGTGCTGGAGGTCGCGCGCGGCGTCACGCGCCCGGTCTGGGAGCCCGATGCCGGCACCATGGCGCTGCACGCGCGGGCCGCGGCACTGGCCGGGCAACTCGGCTTCGCGCTGCCGCACCAGAGCTCTGGCGGCGGGTCGGATGGCAACTTCACGGGCGCGATGGGCGTGCCCACCCTCGATGGGCTGGGCGTGGCCGGCGCCGGGGCGCATACGCTCGACGAGCATATCGAGCTGGACAGCCTGGTGCCCCGCGCGCGCCTGTTCGCCGGGCTGCTCGCCACGCTGGCGTGATCCTGCGCCGCGGCGCTTGCATCACGGCCCCGGCCTTTCCAAAGTGGGGCAAATCACGTCGAGGACCGTTCCATGCGCCGTCTCGCGGTTAGTGCGCTCGCGCTGCTCCTGCCCACCCTGGCGATGGCGCAGAGCAACCCGACCACCGGGTTCAGTTCCGGCGTCATCCACGGTCAGCGGCCGGACATGCGCCAGGATCTGCACAATGCGCCGGGTTCGCCGACCGCGGGCGGCGGCATCGCCTCGCCCCAGGCGCCGCAGACCCGCACCCAGGCGGTGCGCCAGCGCTCGCAAGCCGCGCAGCAGCAGCAACGCCGGGCCGCGCAGCAGCAGGGCCAGGTGGCGCAGGGCCAGGTGGCGCGCACCCAACGCACTGGCAGCGCCACGCCGGCCGCGCGCACGCCGAACACCGTGGCGGCGCAGGAAGCACGGTTGGCCGAGGCGCGACGCCAGCAGGCCGAGGCGCAGCGCCGCGCCGCCGAGGCCCAGGACGGCGTGGCGCTGGGGCGCCAGCCGCTCGGACGCTGATTCAGGTTCCGCCGTCAACCGGCAGGATCTGCCCCGTCACCCAGCCGGCATAGGGCGAGGCGAAGAACAGCACGGCATTCGCGATGTCCTCCGGCTGGCCGAGCCGGCGCATGGCGATGCTCTCCAGCATCACGCGCTGGCCCTCCGCGCCATAGCTGTCGAACTGCTTGATCGAAGCCGGGTTCGACAGCACGAAGCCCGGCGCCACCGAATTCACCGTGATGCCGTGCGGGCCGAACTCACGCGACAATTGCCGCGTCAGCCCGACCAGCGCGTGCTTCGCCGAGCAATAGGCCTGGATGCCGGTGCGGCTCGCCTTGAGCCCCGCACCGCTGCTGATGGTGACGATCCGCCCGGCCTTGGCGCGCTTCATCCCCGGTGCCACGGCGCGGGCGAGGTTGAAGGCGGCGTGGGTGTTGATGTCGAAGATGGCGTGCCAATCCTCCAGCGGCACATCCTCGATCGGCCGGTTCACCTGGCCGCGCACGCCGCCGGCATTGCAGACCAGCACGCCGACAGCCCCGCCGGTCTTCTGCTCGATGCCCGCAATCCAGCCCGCCGCGGCGCCCGGCGCTGTCAGATCAAAGGCGTTGGTGGCGATGGCGTTGCCGCGCGCCGTCTCCGCCAGTTCCAACTCCGAGATATCGCAGGCAAAGACCGTCCCGCCGAGCGCCGCGAAACCCTGCGCGATGGCGCGGCCGAAGCCGTGCCCCGCACCGGTGACCGCCACCGTAACGCCGTCGAACCGTATATTCATGTCATCAACTCCAGCAGATTGTCGTCGGACATCGCACGCTCGCCGCGCTCGCATTCATGGATCATCGCGATCAGCCGCGTCAGCGTGGGACAGGCCAGGCCATGCGCGCGCCCGATCGGCGGCACGGCGCCGATCTGCGCATCGGCGGGCGTGGCGCGGTGCCGCACCCACAGATCGCGCCAGATGCCGGAATGGGTCTTGGCATTGGGGCGATTGAATGCCTCCATCGCGATCATCGAGGCGCGCGCGGCGGCCTCGCTGCCCGTGGTGCCGAAGGCGCCAGGATCGAAGCCGTTGAAGCCGAGCGGCGCCACCCCTTCGGCGCGCGCCACATCCATCACCTCGCCGCACAGCGCGCGCACCAGCGGCAGCAATTCAGGGCGCGCCAGCGTGTCAGCGATGCCCTTCGCGGCCAGCCCCTGCGCGTAGAGCAGGCTGGAATAGGCCAGCTTGCCCCAGAGATAGCCCCAGATGTTTGGCGAGTTCACCGCGTCAGGCTCGAACGTGTCGCGTAGCAGGCGATGCAGCGCCGCGAGGCGTGGCGTGGTCGCGCCGTCAAGCTCGCCCACCACCACCGCGCCGCGATTGCCGTAGAGGATACGCCCGGGCTCCAGCCAATCCGCGCCGAAATTGACGAAGGCACCCATGCTGCGCTCGGCGCCACAAACCTCGGCGATGACGCGCTCGCACAGCCCATTCTGCAGTGACAGCACATAGCCGTCAGGGGCGAGGTGCGGCAGCAATTGTCGGCAGGCAGCTTCGGTGTCGTGCGTCTTCACGCACAGGAAGATGCGGCGGAACACGCCCTGCACCGCGCCCGGCGTGAAGGCCGGCGCCACCACCTTCATCTGCGCGACCGGCCCCTCGATGACCAGGCCATGCGCCGGGTCCGCGATGGCGGCGACGTGCTCGGGCACGACATCGACGAACACCACCGCATGCCGTGCGCGCACCAGATGCGCACCCACCGTGCCACCGATCGCGCCGGCCCCCCAGATCAGGATCGGGCCGTGATCAACGCTGTCCCCCGCCGCCAACCTCTCGGCTGCCTTCGCCACGCCCTGTTCCTTCGCGCACCGGCCATGCAACAAGGTGACTTGCGCCGAACCGCAACGCACCCCCACCCTGCATCGCAAGCTAGCCGGGACACGCGCAAGGTCAATGCGCCCAACGAGATCGTTTTGAACGCAAAGCCCGACAACCTTCGCGGCGCCATGCTGATGGCCGCTGCGGCGCTGATCTTCGCGGTGGAACTGCTGTTCATCCGCTGGTTGGGCGCACGCGGCATCCCCACCGAGGTGCAGGTCACGGCGCGCGCCGCGGGCCAGCTTCTCTGGGTCGCGCCGACCATCCTCGCCACCGGCATCGCCGTATTCCGCACGAAGCGCCTGGCGCTGCATCTGCTGCGCGGCTGCGCCTCGCTGGTCACCTGGGCGCTGTACTATTTCTCCTTCACGCGGCTCGACCTCGCGACGGGCACGGTGCTGTCCTTCACCAATGTGATGTTCACCACCATGCTTGCCGGCCCTTTGCTCGGCGAGCGGGTGGATCGTTGGCGCTGGATAGGCACGCTGGCGGGGCTGCTTGGCGTGGCCGTGATGCTGCGGCCGGGCAATACGCTCGACCCGCTCGGCGCCGCGGCGGCAATCGGCGCGGCGGCGGCGTGGTGCGGCATCACCCTGACCAGCCGCATGCTGACAGCGACGGAAAGCACGCGCACCGTGATCGCCTATGTCGGCCTCGTCACCACGGCGGGCGCCCTGCCCTTCGGCATCATGGCCTGGGTGCCGCTCGGCCTGATGGATGGCCTGCTGCTTCTGGTCTTCGGGCTGTTGGCGCCGGGCATCATCTATCTGGTGACCGAGGCGCTGCGCTTCGGCGAGGCCAGCGCCATCGCGCCCATCCAGTATCTGCGCCTGGTGGTCGTGGCGGCCGCGGGCTGGGCGATCTGGGGCGAGGTGCCGGACCTGTATGGCTGGATCGGCGCGGCGATCATCCTGTCGGGCGCGCTGGTCATCACGGTGGCGGAAGCGCGCCGGCGATGAGCCCCATGGTGCGCGCCGTGCTGCTCAGCATCGCGGCCGCCTTGTTCTTCACGCTGGAGACGATGGTGGTGAAGGCCATCACCGACGTGCCGCTCGCCACCATCGTGCTGGCGCGCTCCATCGGCCAGTTGCTGTGGACCGCACCCGCCATCCTGCGCGACCCGATCGGCCTGATGCGCACGCGCGCCCTGCCGATGCAGATCCTGCGCGGGCTGCTCTCGATCACTTCCTGGTACCTGTATTTCTTCGCCTTCAGCGGCCTGCCGTTGGCAACCGCGACGGTGCTGTCCTTCACCTCCGTCCTGTTCGTCACCGCGCTGGCCGGGCCGGTTTTGGGCGAGCGCGTCCGCCTGCGCCGCTGGAGCGCCACGGTGGTGGGCTTCGCCGGCGTGCTCGTCATCCTGCGGCCCGGCGCGCTGCCGCTCGACTGGTCGGTGGCGGCGAGCATCGGCTCGGCGCTGTTGGGGGCGGTGATCCTGCTCACCACGAAGCTGCTCTCCCGGGCCGAGCGCACCGACACGATCATGTTCTACATTGGCATCGTCGCCGTCAGTGTCTCCCTGCCGGTGGCCTGGAGTGGCCTCGCCTGGCCGGGATGGTCGAGCCTGGGGATGCTGGTTTTGGTCGGGCTCTGCGGGCCGGTCGCGATGCATCTGTGGATCACCTCGCTGCGCCTTGCCGATGCCTCCTTCCTTGCCCCGATCAGCTACGTGCGGCTGATCTTCGCCGCCGGGTTCGGCATCGCGCTGTTCAACGAGGGTCTGGATTGGGGGCTCGGCCTGGGTGCTGCGCTGATCATCGGCAGCGCGATCTACATCACACGGCGCGAGGCGCAGGTGGCGCGTGCGGCTCAGCTGCGGAAGCCCGACTCCGCGACCGCCGCCTCCAGCACCGACTCCGGCAATCCGAAAGCCCGGTAGCCCTGCCGCAGATGCGCGACATAGGCCGCACCGGGCGGCCCCGGGCGGTTCAAGGCCTCGACATAGATCCAGGCCTCGCCGCCCTCGGGCAGCGTCACGCGCAGGCGACGATAGGCGCCGAGCGCCACCCCTTCCGCCCGGTCGAGCGCGGCCAGATGGGCAGCGTTGATGCGCCACAGGCCAACCGGCACCGCGCCCTCCGGCGTCTCGACGATGCTGGCGAAGCGTTGCAGCCGAAGCCGCCAGCCGGGCAGCCGCACGGCGCCGATCATCTCCGTACCAAAACAGCGGGCGCGCATCCGCGCAGGGTCGAGGTTGCTGCCATAGGCGGCGTAGGGAATATCCAGCATGCCGCCCGAGGCTGGCGCGGCGCGCTGTGCCTGGCAAGGAGGTGCGGATGATCCTGCTGATCCAGGCCGCGCCGCTGGCGCTGCTGCTGGCGCTGCTGCTGAGCGGTCGCGCCGGCCCGGTGCCGGCCGTGCTGGTGGCGCTGGCCCTGGCCGTGCCCGCCACGCTGCTCAGCCTGCCCGAGGCCACGCCAGCCGCCAGCTTCCTGGTCACCGAGACGCTGCGCGGCGCCTTCCTTGCGTCCAAGCCGATCGGCGTGGTGGTGGGCGGGCTGCTGTTCCACGCCGCCGTTTCCCGACCGTCGGAAGCGGCGCCCCGTGCGCCCGAAGCCCGACGCATCTTCGCCGCCACGCTGCTGGCCGGCACCTTCCTCGAAAGCGTCACAGGCTTCGCCGTCGGCGCGGTGTTTGCGCTCTCGGCGCTGCGCGGCATGGGTCTCGGCGGCGCGCCGGCCGGGGCGCTGGCGCTGCTGGCGCTGACGCTCGTGCCCTGGGGCGGGCTCGGGCCCGGCACGGCGCTGGGCGCCGCGCTGATCGGGCTGCCGGCGCAGGAGGTGGCGGCGGCCACGGCGGGGCCGAATGCCGTCTGGTTCGTGCTGCTCGCGCCGGTCTTTTGGCGGCTCTGCACGGCGGCCGGCGTGGCCGTGCCGGCGCGGGAGAAGCTCGTGCAGCTCGGCATCCTCACCGGCATGGCGGCGGGCTTGGTGCTCGCCCACGCCGTCATGCCCTTCGAGGTGGTGGGCCTCGTCGTCTCCGGCGTGCCGCTGCTGGCGGTATTGTGGTGGCTCGACCCGCCGGCGGATGCGGCGGCCTGGCGCGCGGCCCTGCGGCGACTCGCCCCCTATCTGGGGCTGACGGCGGCGCTGCTCGGTGCGCGCAGCCTCCCCGGCGCACCGAGCTGGACACCCTTCGCGGACCTGCCGGGCTTCGCGCTCACCCATGTCGCCGTGGTGCTGTGGGTGGTGGCGGGGCTGCTGCTGGCACGGCGCGCAGATGGCGCCGCGGGCGCCATGGCAGCACTTTCCCGCGCGCGAAAGCCGGCCATCGCCATGTTGCTTTACGTCATCCTGGCGCGCTGGATGGCAGGCTCTGGCGCCTCGGCCGCGCTGGCACAAGGTGCTGCGGAGGGGTTGGGCACGGCGGCACCCTTCGCCATCCCGGCGCTCGGGCTGATCTCGGGACTGGTGACGGGCAGCAATGTCGGCTCCAACGCCGCGCTGATGACCGTGCAGGCCGCCCTCGGCGTGGCGGCCGGGCTGCCCACGATGCTGGCGCCTGCCCTGCACAATTTCGCGGGTTCGGCTGGGGCCGGCATGTCCTTCGCGGTGACGGCGATGATCTGCGGTCTGCTGGCCGATGGCACGCGGCCGGCGCAGCTGTGGCGATTGCTGGCACCCTCACTGGCCGCCGTGCTGGCGGTGGGTTGGGCGTGGGTGGCGCTGTTCTCGGGCTGGCGCTGATTGCCTATATCGGCGCCGAATTGCTGTGGGAGGGCACGGTGATGGCCAACGCAACCCTGGCTCTGGGCCTGCCCATCCCCGCCCCGGCGCCGTGAGGCGAAGCCCGGGGCAGGATTGAATCGTGACGGTCCTTCCACCTATACAGGAGGAGTTCCAGCGGTGCCGGACCGGGCGCCCCTGTCTCAGGGAGAGAAACCTCATGAAGTTGGCCCATCATCTCGCGCTGGCCGCCGCATTGGCCCTGCCGGTGGCTGCGCAAGCGCAGACCCAGATCACCGTGCAGCATGCGCTGCCGCTGAACAGCCATTACGGCGCCGGCGCCAGCGCCTTCAAGGAGGCCTTCGAGGCCGCGACGGCTGGCCGCTTCCGCGTCAACCTCCAGCGTAACGACAATGAGCGCGAGATGGTCGAGAGCGTGCAGATCGGCACGCTCGACTGCACCATCACCTCGACCGGCCCCGTCGGCAACTTCGTGGCCGAGGTCCGCAACCTCGACGTGCCCTTCCTGTTCCGCGACACGGCGCATGCGCGCGGCGTGCTGGACAGCGCGATCGGCCAGGAGTTGCTCGGCCGCTTCACGCCGCGCGGCCTGGTCGGCGTGGTCTGGATGGAGAACGGCTTCCGCCACCTGACCAATTCGCGGCGCGAGGTGAACACGCCCGCCGATGTGCGCGGCCTGAAGGTGCGCACCATGGAAAACCAGGTGCACATGCGCGCCTTCACCACGCTGGGCGCGCTGCCGACGCCGATGGCGTTCTCCGAGCTGGTCCCGGCATTGCAGCAGGGCACGGTCGATGGCCAGGAAAACCCCATCCCGGTGATCGTGGCGAACAACCTCAACCAGGTGCAGCGCTTCCTGACGCTGACCGGCCATGTCTATTCCCCGGCCATCATGATCTGCAACCCCGCCGCACTGGCACGCCTGAACGCCGCCGATCGCGCGGCCTTCGCCGCCGCCGCCACCGCCGCCGCCGCCGCCAACCGCGCGCGCGTGACATCGGATGAGAATTCGGGCGTCGAGGAACTGCGCCGTCGCGGCATGACGGTGGTGACGCAGGTGGACAGCGCCGCCTTCCAGACCGCGCTGGCCCCGGCCTTCGCCGAATATGAGCGCACGCTGGATGGCGCGCTGATGCGCCGCATCCGCGACTGGCGCCCGGCCTCCTAGAGCACGATCGATCCTCCTGGACTGATCTCGTGCTCTGGAAACCATGGAATCTACAGCACGCAATCCGCTCACATTGGTTCGATGCGAGCGGATAGTGCTGTAGCATCAGGCCTTGGCATTGCGAGGGGCGCGGGGCGATGCCTCGCGCCCCTGTTCGTATCCGGGAGTGGCGATGAACGCGATGAACCTGCTGCCCCTGCAAATCACCGGGGCGCTGACGGTACTGGTGGTCGCGCTGGCGCTCTGGGCCCGTAAGGGCGATGGCGCACAGGCCGCTGTGCGGCGCGCTGTGCTGGCGCTGGACCGCATCAGCAGCGGTGCCGCCTCGGCCCTCGCCTGCGCAGCCCTCGCGCTCGCGGTGGGGGCGGGGATGTGGCAGGTGGTGGCGCGTTTTGCGACAGAAACACCCTCGATCTGGTCCGAGGCGCTGGTGCGCACGGCACTGATCTGGATGGCCTATCTCGGCGTCGCTGTCGCCTTGCGCACTGGCGCGCTGGTGTCGATCGACGTGGCGCATCGCTACGCCAGCGGCCGGCTGCGGCTTGGGATCGAGGCTGCCGCACTGGCCTCGAGCCTCTCCTTCATGGGCGTGATGTTCTGGTTCGGCTGGACCATGACGCAGCGCGTGCGGTTCCAGGAGATGGCGGGGCTCGAAGTGTCGATGTCCTGGGGCTACGCGGCGATTCCGATCGGGGCATTGTTTGCGATGGTGGGGGCGGTTGCGCATTTCCTCGACCGGCGCTCGGACGAGCTGGAGCTGGCCGTATGAGCTCGGGCGATGGCACGACCAGGCAGCCCGCCGGCGCCCGGCACCTCAGGGCACAGTCATGAGCGGGATGATGCTCACCGTGATGCTGGTGCTGTTCGCCGCCAGCATCCCCGTCGCGATCGCCATCGGCCTTGCCGCCGTGATCGGCATCCAGGGCTACACCAGCTTCCCGATGATCGTGGCTGCGCAACAATTGTTCGTGGCACTCGACAAGTTTCCGCTCGCGGCGATTCCCTTCTTCATCCTGGCCGGCAACCTCATGGATGTCGGGGGCATCTCCCGCCGGTTGGTGGCCTTCGCGCAGTCGATCGTGGGCGGCATCCAAGGCGGGCTGCCGGCTACCTGCGTCGTCACCTGCATGATCTTCGCCGCGATCAGCGGCAGCTCCGTCGCCACCACTTTCGCCATCGGCGCGATCATGATCCCGGCGCTGGTGCGCGCAGGCTACCCCGTGGCTTTCGCGGCGGCGTTGCAGGCGACCGCGGCGGAACTCGGCGTGATCATCCCGCCCTCGATCCCGATGATCCTCTATGGTGTGACGACACAGACCAGCATTCCCGAGCTGTTCATCGCCGGCCTTGGCCCGGGAATCCTGATCGGCGCGGCGCTGATCGCCACCGTGCTGATCTGGTGCCGGATCAAGGGCTGGGGCAAGCAGGATGGCGAGGGCCGCCTGTCCTTCGGCGCGGCGTTGCGCCAGGCGGGATGGGCGCTGTTCATGCCCGTCGTCGTGCTCGGCGGCATCTACGGCGGCGTCACCACACCGACCGAGGCCAGCGTCGTTGCCGTGGTCTATGCCATCCTGATTGGCATGTTCGTCCATCGCGAGCTCGGCTGGCGGGACCTCTATCCGATCTTTCGCAAATCCGTGGTCAGCTCCGCGGTGATCCTGTTCATCATCGCCTGCGCGGCGCTGTTCTCCTGGTTGCTCAACCGCCAGGGCGTGCCGGACCTCGCCGCCGCCTGGCTGGTAGAAACCTTCGATGGCGCGACGCTTTATCTGCTCGGCGTCAACCTGTTTCTGTTCGTCGTCGGCATGTTCGTCGAGACCAGCGCCTCGATCATCGTGCTCGCGCCGATCCTGCAGGAGGCGGCGGAGCGCTTCGGCATCGATGGCGTGCATTTCGGCACGATCATGGTGGTGAACCTCGCCATGGGCATGATCACGCCGCCCTTCGGTGTGAACCTGTTCGCCGCGGCGCAGGTTGCGGGCACGAGCATCGACAAGATGATGCGCTACCTGCCGGTCTTCATCGGCGTGATCTTCGCCTGCCTGATGCTGATCACCTATGTCCCCTGGATCACGCTGACGCTGCCGAATCTGGTCTTCCGATGACCGTCAGCGCCCTCGCGCCCCGCACGCCGCGCCCTGCGCCCGTCGTCGGTGGTCCGGCAGCGCTGAAGCATCTGCGGCGCGATCCGATGCTCAAGGCCGTCATTCGCGCCAGCGGTCCCTGCACGCTGCGGCCGATGCGGCGCGAACCCTATGAGGCGCTGGTCCGCGCCATTGCACATCAGCAGGTGCATGGCCGCGCGGCGGAGGCAATTCTGGGCCGCTTCGTGGCACTTTTCCCGGGCCATGATTTCCCGCCCGCCGTGGCCGTGCTGACGGCACCGGCCGAGGCACTGCGCGGCTGCGGCCTGTCTGGCAACAAGGTGGCCGCCATTCGCGACATCGCGGAAAAATCGGTGGGCGGCCTGGTGCCGACGCGGAAAATCGCCGCCCGCATGAGTGACGAGAAGCTGATCGAGCATCTGGTGCAGATCCGCGGCGTCGGGCGTTGGACGGTGGAGATGTTCCTGATCTTCACCCTCGGCCGGCCCGATGTGCTGCCCATCGATGATTTCGGCGTGCGCGAGGGCTATCGCGTCGCCGCCGGGCTCGAGGAGCAGCCAAAGCCGCGCGACCTGGCGACGATCGGCGAGGCCTGGGCGCCGTATCGCTCCGTCGCCGCCTGGTATCTCTGGCGCGCCGCGGATGCCGCCAAGGCAAGCCGCTTCAAGCCGCAATAGCCTCGATCAGCGCCGGGATGCTGGCCTTGAACGGAAAGAAACCCTTGGTCGCGCGCGGCCAGCAGGCGTCGTCCCACCCACGCCGCAGGCGCAGCAGCTTCACCCCGGCGAGCGCCTCCGCCGTCCAGCCGACCGGCGCCCAGGGGCTCACCACCGGCACCGGCTGCGCCGCAATCCAGCCCGCGAGATCGCGGGACGCGAGCATCACCTTGGGGGCATTGAAATGCGCGCCGGCGCGCGCCACCCCATCGGCCAGCGCCGTTCGCACATAGCCCGCGACAAGGGCCGAACAACCCATCGGCGAGCGCGCCTCCGGCACGGCGAGGCCGGCAACGGCGGTCACGCGCGTGCCCGGCGGCAGCAGGCTTTCGGCGTGCAGATCATCCTCATGCAGCAGCAGCGCGACGGGGCCGCGGGGCAGCGCATCGCCAGCGCGCAGCTTCTGGACCGGCGGCAGCGGTGGCGCTTCGAGCGGCGGCGGATTCTCCTCCAGCTCGCCTCGCGGATCGAAGCGTCCGTTGGTATATCGAGCAATGTTCTCGGCCCGCGCGACGTAGTGCTTGCCCCGCGTCTGCATCCCCGCGACCCAGCGCCAGGACAGCGTGTTGGACGCCGCATCGCCATCCAGCAGGTGCCGCAGGAACAGATCGGCTCCCAGGGTCCAGGGCAGGCGCAGCGTGAAGATCCAGATGCTGGCGAACCACATGCGCGCATGGTTGTGCAGCCAGCCTGTCTCGCGCAGTTCCGTCATCCAGGCATCGAAGCAGGCAATGCCTGTCTCGCCCGCCTCGGCCCGTTCCGCCGCGCGGCGGCTTCCGCCTTGGATGCGCAAACCCATGAGTGCCTGTGCAAGTTCATGCTGGTAGGTCACCCAAAGTTCGGGGCGTAGCTCAAGAAAACCCTTCCAGTAGCTGCGCCAGAACACCTCCTGGATGAACTTCTCCGCGCCCTGCAAGCCGTGGGTCGCCAACGCCGTCGCCACAACCTCGCGCTCCGTCACCAGGCGATGGCGCAGCGCGGGGGAGAGGCGCGAGACGTCTTGGCGTCGCCCCGGCCCGGCATCGGTGTTGCGCCCGGCCGCGTAGTGAGGCCCCATGCGCGGGGCGAATCCGGCGAGGCGCTGCAGCGCGCCGGCGCGGTCGCAGGCGAAGGTCTCACCAGGGGGCCCAGATTTCATGCTTACGAGATCGGGTGGTGCGGCGGGAAGGCAAGCTTGGGGGTGAGATGGCGACACGACGACTGTTCCTGAAGACGCTCGGCGGGCTCACCGTGATCGGCGCCGCGGCCGGCGCCTATGGCTTCTGGTTCGAGCCCGCCCATCGGCTTTCCATCACCGAATACCGCCCGCGCCTGCCGCTGTGGCCCGCGAGCACGCCGATCACCATCGCCGCACTCGCCGATATCCACGCGAACGACCCCTATATGCCACTGGAGCGCCTCGCGCAGATCGTCGAGACGACGAATGCGCTCAATCCCGATCTTGTCGTGCTGCTCGGCGATTACCCAGGCACGGGGCGCCTGATCAGCCGTGCGATTCCGGTGGCGGAGACAGCGCAGGTGCTCAAGGGACTGCGCGCGCGGCACGGCGTGCACTCGGTGCTCGGCAATCATGATTGGTGGGACGATGTGCAGGTGCAGCGCTCCCGCCGCGGCGTACCCCGCATCGCGCGCACGCTGGCCGATGCGGGCCTCTCCGTGCTGCACAACGCCGCGACCAAGACCGGCTTTCGTGGCCAGGGCTTCTGGGTGGCCGGCTGCGGCAGCCTCTGGGCGTTCAACGAGGGCGGCGGCAAGTTTCTCGGCGCGAACAACCTGGAGCGCACGCTCGGCGCCGTGCAGGACCGCGACCCGGTGATCCTGCTCTGCCACGAGCCGGACATCTTCCCCACCGTGCCGCGCGACCGGGTGGCGCTGACCATCTGCGGCCACACGCATGGCGGGCAGGTGCGGCTGTTCGGCTGGTCGCCGATCGTGCCCTCGGCCTACGGGAATCGTTACGCCTATGGCCATATCGAGGAAGACGGCAAGCACCTGATCGTCTCTGGCGGGCTCGGCACGGCGATCCTGCCGGTGCGCTTCGGCGTGCCGCCCGAGATCACGCTGATCCGGCTTGGTGGCGTGGCGTAGCGCAGGCCCTTGCGACGTCGGCCACGATGCCGTCAACCTGCCGGGCGCTGCAGCGCGGTGATCCGCCCATGCGCCAAAGGGCTGCGCAGGAAGGCATGCAAGACCAGCCCACGCCCCTTCTGCTCACGCCCTATGCGCTGCGTGGCGTCAACTTGCGCAATCGGATTGTCGTTTCGCCGATGTCGCAATACGGCTCGGAGCCGGGAGGAATCGTCGGCGACTGGCACCTGGTGCATCTGGGCAAATTCGCGCTCGGCGGCGCGGGCATGGTGTTCTGCGAGGAAACCTCGGTCTCCGAACGCTCCCGCAAGACCTATGATTGCCCCGGCATCTATACCGACGCGCAGGCCAAGGCGTGGCAGCGCGTCACGGATTTCCTGCGCGCCAATGGCGCCGTGCCCGCGATGCAGATCGGCCATGCCGGCCGCAAGGTCGCCACGCGCGCACCCTGGGATGGCTTCGCCCCACTCGGGCCGGAGGATGCCGCGAAAGGCCGCCCGCCCTGGTCCGGCCTTGCCCCCAGCCCGATCCCCTTCAAGGCAGGCGCATTGCTGCCGAAGGAGATGGATGCGGATGACATTCGCGACGTGACCGGCCTGCATGTGGAGGCCGCAAAGCGCACGCTCGATGCCGGCTTCGACGTGCTCGAAGTGCATGCCGCGCATGGCTACATCATCCAGCAATTCCTCTCGCCGGCGACGAACCAGCGCCGCGACGGCTATGGCGGCGACCGCGAAGGGCGCATGCGCGCCTGCGCTGCCTTGACCTCGTTTGCGTCGCTCGGCGCGGGCGCTGCGGCTGCGGACCTCGCGGCGGGGCAGCGTGCAGGGTTTGGGGAAATCGCCAGCATCAGGCGACCTGCCGGGAAGCAATGCGGGCGATGCTCCGGCGGGCATCCGCGAGCCGTCGCGGAGAGCAGGGTCGCAACCCGATGGGATGAAGGCGGCTGCCTGGCATCTGGCGCTCCAGTTCCGTTCAGGGATGAGCGGTCGTACCCACGGCGCGGCGCCACGTGCTGTGCGCTGAGTCACATCCCGAGTGAGCAGGGCCATCCTAGGGTGCGCTTCCCAACCGAAGCGGAGAGCCCACCATGCCAAGCAGCAACCCAAGCCGAGCCGAGCTCGAACGCTTGATGGAAGCAGCCCGCGATGCGCGCAGCGCTGCCCTCTACGCACGCATCATCGCCCTGTGGGCGGGCATGCGCCGCCTTGTGCGCATGCCCACCGCGGTCCGGCCGGCGCGTACAGCTTGAGACAAGATGGCGCCGCCGTGGCACAGTGGGATGCGGATTTGCTTGAAGAGCCCTGCACCATGGATGACCTGTCGCGCCTGGCCTTCTTCCGCCCCTTTCCGGGGTCGGTCCTTGCACCACTCGCGGCCGTCGCGCGCTGGCGCGGCTTCGATGCGGGCCAGGTCGTTCTGCAGGCGGGAGACCCGGCGCGCGACGTCTTCTTCATCGCCTCTGGCGAAGTGCGGATCAGCATCGGCAGCAGCGGCGGGCACGAGATCATCCTGACCGATCTCGGCCCCGATCACTCCTTCGGCGAGATTTCGGTGGTGGACGGCGGACCGCGCTCGGCCGGGGTGGTGGCGCTCACCCGCTGCCGCATCTGCATGATCGCCGCCGAGCCCTTCATGGCCTTTGCGCTCTCAACGCCAAAGGCCTCGCGGCACGTGATGCGGTTGTTGGCCGGGCTGGTGCGAGACAAGGATGCGCGACTGTTGGAACTCACCGTGCTGCCGGTCAGGCCGCGGCTGATTTGCCTGCTGCTGCGCATGGCGCGGCCGCACGACGCAGGCGGGCTCGTGGTCTCGCCGCCACGCCCGCATCACGAACTGGCGGCGCGCGTGGGAACAGGGCGCGAAGTCGTCTCACGCACACTCAGCGCCTTGCAGCGAGACGGGCTTGTGACGCCCGAGCGTGGCGGCCTTTTGCTGCCCGAGCCGAAGAAGCTCAAGGCCGAAGTGGAAGCGAGCTATCGCGCAGCGAGGGTAGTCTGAGGCTCGCAGCGCGCCCGACATCATCGTCCTTGGGAATCGTGACCGATGTGCGGGGACGCCGCCCCGGCACCGATGCCTTCAACCGCCGCTTGAGGGCTTCAGGCGGGGCATGGCATGGTCAACCCCTTCACCACAGCGGTCCCCGCTCGCGGGTAGGCCGCGCCGGGTGCATGCAGGCGGCGAGGTCGATGAACCGCTCCAACGCCCGTCGCGCTTCGCCTCGGGACGCTGGGCGTGCCATACGGGCGACCGACACGGCGGCTCGCCCTTGAGTCCCTGAGGAGGACAAAAGCATGTTTTCGGTGGGGCAGAGGGTCTGGCATCGCGACGGCAAGCGCAGCGGCAAGGTGTTGGACTGCGAGGGGGACCGGGTCTTCATCGAGCAGGACAATGGCGCCGAGCTGGACTTTCCGGCGAGCCAATTGACCGCGACTCCGCCCGCCTCCGCGAGGATGCCCGGCGCCGGACCGAAGGACGGCAGCCCGACGGCCAGGGAGGCGGGCTATGTCATGCCGAATCGCACCCTGATTGCTGCCGACATCACGCCAGAACACGCCCGGGTGCTCGGCATCGTCCCGGTGCGCACGGTCCAGGCGGTCGCAGCCCTCTACGAGCGCAAGCCCGGGGCTCGGAAGTTCACCGCGCTCGACGTGGCCGGAAAGCTGAATGTCGTCGCAGACATCACCGCCGTGCCCTACCGGACGATGCGCGAATACTCCGACCGCCCCGGCGAGCTCGGCCTGCTGATGGGCAAGGGCCTCGCGGATAGTCAGAAGGCCGGCCGTTAGCGCAGGCCGGGCCGCAAGACGGTGGTGACGCCGGTCGTCCAGGACGGAACGCTGGCGGCTCCCACGAAGTCGGACCCCGCGCCGGTCGGGGCGCTACAGCCCTGTCCGGTCCATCGCGGTGATCGGATTTCGTGCCGTGAATGCCGGACCGCCCGCGCTGCATGACATCCCGCGCTCGATGACCTATTAAATCAGGGCACGATCTGCGTTCATTTGAACGCATCGCAACCTGAAGTGGCGCAGGCGGCTTGCCAGGACAATGCGTCAGGGGCTGCGAGCCGAGGGCTGGCCAGACTCAGCGCTGACCATTCATGCGACTGTCAACGTCGTGGCCTTGTTGCGAATGCCGCACTGCCGCAGGTTTTGCCAGGGTTGAGACGAAGGACGACCAGCCGCGATGTCAGAACT
>JBBSCP010000002.1:0-39719 GCA_038250135.1 Acetobacterales bacterium
AAGTCGGACCCTCGGCACTGTACTCGACCCTGGGACGGGTGGCAGCCCGCGCCGCGGAGACGGTCCTGGTAGCCCGGCGGATGAACACCTGGTACGACCAGCTGGTGGCACGGATCAAGGGTGGGGACACCACCACCTTCAGCAAGGAGACTCGCTGATAGGCGCGCGCATTAAGTGGCTGGACGGTTTGCCGGGTGACGGCGTCGTCTCCGGCGAGTTTGCTGACGACATCAAGGCAGCGCTCCCGACGATGCTAGGGCCGCTGCGAGAAATTAGGGGTATCCCATCCGACACTAAGGAGCAGGTCAAGCGGAAGGAGCGGATCTTCGCAAACAGGTTCCGCCCCGCGGTCGAGCGGTTCGAGACGGTAGCAAACATCTGGTGCGCGGCGGCACTGCCGCATCTCGGCGTCAGCGTCTCCCGGGCGCAGTACAGCAGCGCTGTCGCGGCGCTCCGCACAAGGGCGCTGATGACACAGCTCCGGCAGCAGGCCTGGGTCGAGTCCGTCCGTGTCGCATTCGACAGCGCGGGTATCGAATGCCTTCACTGGCAACTGGCATTCCCGGAAGTCTTCTTAGGGAATGATGCCAAAGGCGGTTTCGACGCCGTGATCGGCAATCCACCGTATGAGGTCCTTGCACCGCTGGAGTCCGGCCCCCGCGCCGCGGTTACGCGGTCGTTCGTCGAGGTTGACCCGGAACTGGCGCCATCCGCTGTTGGAAAAAACAATCTCTACAAGTTGTTCATCTGTCGTGCTTTCGAACTCCTGCGCGATGGAGGCCACCTGGGTTTCATAGTGCCAATGCCTTTGCTCGGCGACATGCAAGCACGCGGGGTGCGTACCGCGCTTTTTAAAGGTGGCGCGTTCACGGAGGTTCATGCTTTCCCCCAGAAGGACGACCCTCGCAAGCGAATCTTCAAGGAGGCCAAGCTTTCGACGTGTGTGTTCTTTTACAGGAAGTCTGGCGAGCGGGGCCTTGGCGATGGCTCATTCCGGAAGTGGACTCACCCGGAGAACACATTCAATGCGGTTTCGCCATCGCTGACGCTGACCAGCACCGAGGTGAGAGGCTATGACCCTATCAACCAGTGCATCGTAAGCTGTGACCAAGCCGACTGGGACTTGGTGCGGACCCTTGTCTCGCGTCAGGGCATCAGCCGCCTAGGACAATATGCCAAGCAGTTCCAAGGTGAGGTGAACGAAACGACTGACGCAAGGCGGGCCGGGGTTGTGCACGCCACGCCAGGGCACGGACGGGTTCTCGCGCTGCGCGGGGCCGCTGTTTGTCAATACATTCTTCGCGACGCCTCCCAGGGCAACCCACGATACATTGACGTGGCCGCATACCGAGAAGGCGCCAGCCCGGATTCCAAGGCGTTCCACGGACTTCGGGAGCGCGTAGGATTTCAGCGATCCGCTCCGCAGCAAAACTACCGCCGCCTGATCGCTGCATACATCCCTGTCGGCGAAATGTGCTTCGACACGGTCAGCTACATCCCGGCGGGCCTGCCGTCGACGCGACTGTCCCTGGACCTGATGCTCGCATTGCTGAACTCTAAGCTACTTGAGTGGTCTTTCAGGCTCGGCAGCACGAACTCGAAGGTGAACGAGTATCAGTTCGACATCCTTCCATGTCCAATGTTCCGCGAAGACGCTACGTGTGCCGAGCGGGAGACGGAGACCAAATTGCACGCGCAGCTCGACCAGAACGACGCGTCTGTCCGCCACCTGCTACCCTCTTCCGCAGCCGGTGGTCCGTTTAGCAGGGCGGCACGAACGGCGCTGGAGGCGCTTGTTACAAAAGTGCGGGCCGCAGAGACGGCGCGTGGTCCAATCAACAGGCGGCAACGGTCCAATCTCAGCTACGACGCGCAGCCCTACCAAGACGAGATTGACGCGATCCTGTTCGACCTCGCCGGATTCTCTGTGGCCGACCGCGCGCACATTGAAGCGCGATTGGAGGTAATGATCTGACGCGCCAGCAGGCGCGCTTCTTCACACCAAAGCGCGATATCCGACCAGGACCGTATCCCGCGGCGACTATCGTGGCAGCTAGGCGGCCCGCTGACCGGGGTACAAACGTTAAGCGGCAGTACGACTCGGGAAGGCGGTTTGACGGTAAGGTAAGCTGGGTCGCTACTAATCGAAAATTCGGCGACCGCACCCTTTGCCGCCCCGCACGCCTTGCGAACTCTACCGCATTTCTGTGGCAGAAAAGCGATTAATTTCAGGGCGTTCCTCGTGGCTGGTAAATCGTTCAAGTCGCCAGGTCCGGAGAGAATGCCGCCTGAGAGAGCAATTTTCGGGTGACATTGCACCTCCGCGCCCGCCAGCGCGCGCGCAGAAACCGCGGAAAACCTGCGCCTCACGGCGGAGGACCATCGGCAAGAGACAGTAGGTGCTGAGTGGAAGTGGCGTCCCGTACGGGATTCGAACCCGTGCTGCCAACGTGAAAGGCTGGTGTCCTAGGCCTCTAGACGAACGGGACAGAGCCGGGGCGTATGAAGGCAGGGCGGGCTCGGGTCAACCCCAGCACGTGCCCGAGACGTCCGAGTCGGGGCCTCCTGCACACGGTGGCACCTCGGCACGCTGCGCGATCGCCCGTCCGCAAAGGGGGTGCCTCGTCCGATGCCGAGTGCCTCATCAGCCAGCCGATCCACCCGCCGGAATCGGGTTCCTGCGCCAGAGCGGCATCACGCCGCTTTTCGCGACCGCGCATGATCCTGCTACGGTCACGCGCGAGCCCGTGCAGGCCGCGGGCGTCGAGGGCGAGGGCGTCTGCCTGCTCAACGCCTATCGAAACCGCGCCGATGAGCGCGGGGCGCGCGATGCGATTCGCGCGGCGTTGTCGGGGCTTTCCATCATCCTCGGAAGTCTCCGTGCCTTGGCCGCGGTGATGAACGCCCATATGCAGCCCATCGTGGCGCGCCACCAGGCTGCATTCGCCGCCCAGTCGATTCGGCAAGGAATTCCAAATAGGCCGCCGATCATGCTCTCCAATGGCGGTGTCGTCGGCGCCTCCCTGGCGGGCGCCTGAATCGCGCACGTAACGGCTGGAACCAAAGGCGTGCGCTGACTCCCTCCGCCGCCTCATGCAGCGCGGCGAGCATCGCGAGCGGCGGCGGGTCGGTGTCGAACTGCACCGACCCCACCACGCCGATCGAGCCCACCAGCACATCGCCCCTGGCGAAGATCGGTGTGGCGAGCACGTTGATGCCGAGCAGGGATTCCAAGGGCGCGCCTTGCTCCACCGCGTCGCGCAGCCGGTGCATGGTGGCCGATCTGGAATATGTGCCAGGTGCGGTGGTGGCGCTCCGTCGGCTCCTCCTGGGCCACCAGCCCAGCTTCGCGTAGCGTCACCAGATGCCGGTGCAAGCGCCCCTTGGGTTCGTCGAGCCCGCGCGCGAGATCGGCCAGGCGCCTTGGCTCGCCGGCCCGGTCGAGTGCCTCCAGCAACAGCATCGCCATGAACACGGAGCGCACGGCAATGGTGCCCTCGGGGCCAGTGCCTTCTGGGGGCTTGGTCGGCGTCATGCGGTATTCAGCCCACCACCTCTGCCGTCACCTCAACCTCCATGCCGAGCGGGTCGATGGGGTCGCCGACGAAGCCGCCGCTGACCGGCACGGCCTGGGCGGGCGTGCGTGTCACGCCGACGCGGATCAGGTTGCTGCCGGAGACGACGCCGTTCGTCGGGTCGAATTCCACCCAGCCGGCGCCGGGCAGGTAGATGCCGCACCAGGCGTGGGTCGCGCCCGCGCCCTGCTGCATCTGGCCGGCGCCGTTGTAGAGATAGCCGCTGACGAAGCGCGCCGCGAGGCCGAGGCTGCGCGCGGCCTCCATCATCAGCAGCGCGAAATCCCGGCAGGTGCCGCTGCCGCGCGACAGCGTCTCGGTTGCCGGCTGGGTGCCTTCCTCCTCGCGGCTGCGATAGGCGAAAGTGGCCTTGATCGCGCGCGTCATCGCCTCCAGCAGCGGCAGGGTGCGGATGGCGCTGCCATGGCCCAGGAACTGCCGCCCCCAGGCCAGGACGGCGCCCTCGGGGTCAGGCAATTGCGGCGCCGCCAGCGCGCCGAGATCGGGCAACTCCTCGGCAGGATAGGCGAAGGGGTAGAACTCGGCTCCAGGGTCGAGCGTGTTGCGCGGCTGCGCCACGCCGGGCGGGTAATGGGTCAGGCTGAGGCGCGAGACGATGCTGAGATGGTTGCTGCGCAGCCCTGGCGCCCAGTCGATCAGGCAGACCGAATTGCCAAACACGTCATGCGCCCAACGGGAGGAGGCGGGCAGGGGGTCGATGTCGATCGTCGCCTCGTGCAGCCGCAGATCATGGCTGTCCTGCGGGCGCAGCATCAACCGGTGGGTGATGAGGCCGACAGGGCGCGCGTAGGTGTAGGTGGTACGGTGGGTGATGCGGACATCAGGCATGCAATACTTTACGCCGCCGCGGCGGCGGAGGCGAGCATTGGCTTCACATAGACGGCCGCGAATTCGCGCTTGCGCCCCTCGACATACAGGGCATGGCGACGGCTGCCGGGCAGCACGGCCCATTCGCGCGCGCTTTCGCGCAGAAACCATGGCAGGCAAGCGACAAGCGCCTCGTGGCGGGGGGCATCGTGCTGGAAGGCGGCGAAGCAGGGCTCGGTGACGTTGCGGAAGCCGCGCGGTGCGAGCCCCTGGCTTATGGCCGCCCGGTCGAGCCGCGCGCGGGTCCACCCCAGCGGCGTGTCGGTGCTGCCGCCGGTCAGGCTCAACACGCCGCCCGGCGCCAGCACGCGCGCGGCCTCGGCGATCAACGCATTGTGGTCAACATAGCTGAGCGTGCCGACGCTCACGACGCGCTCGAATCGGGCCTCGGCGAAGGGCAGGCGGTCCGCCGAGCCGCGATGCAACTCGGGCTGGAGCGCTTGCAGCCGGCGCTTTGCGTGCCCTATCGCCACCGCCGATTGGTCGAGCCCCGCGAGCCGCGCCGCGGGGAAGGCCGCCGCCGCATAGACCAGCCCGCCCCCCGCGCCGCAGCCGATGTCGAGCACAGCGGACACCGCACGCGCGGCGGCTTCGGGGGCAACTTCCAGTGGGAAGGCGCGCAGCGCGAAATCATACATCGCCGCCTGCACCTGGGCTGCCTCCAGCCCCGGCGCCTGCACCGCGCCGGGTGGCGGCGGATGGAAGCCGCCATTGAAGAAGCCGCCCCGCGCCACGGCCGGCACGGCGTAGATCACCTCATACATCACGCGGTTCACCAGCGCGCGCCGCGGCGCGGAGGCCGAGGCGCGTAGCCGGAGGACGAAGTCGTGCAGGCCAGCCATGTGGGCCTCAGCCGGGCACGAGGCGTGCTTCGAGGCCCAGGTCGGGCGCCGCCGCCAGCCCGTTCCGCATCGCCGCCGCATCGGCCCAGCGCGTGCCGGGTGCGAACCGCCGGGCGCGCCAGCTCAGCGACACGCCCGGCACGCGGAAGGGCCAGGGCGCGATGGCGAGCTCGCCTTCGCGCTCGGTCAGGTTGAGTTCAACCAGGCTGCCATCGGCGCGTGGCGCCCGGCCGACGCCACCCATCGTGACGATGCCGCCGCAGACGGCGAGGCTCAGCGCATCCGTCACCGCGACCAGCGCGCTGGCCGCCTGCACCTGCACCATCGGCGCGCCGAGCATGGCGATCAGCGATGCCTGCGTCACGGCCTGGCTTTCGCGGTAATGCCGCGCGGCGGCGGCGTCGTCCGGGTGGTCCTGGTGGCGGTCGTCGTAGTGGGAATAGATCAGGCTGCCGTGCCGGGAGACCAGCAGCGCCACCCAGGGGCCCCAACTCGCCAGGGCGCGCTCCACCCCGTTGGCCCACATAGGGGCGTGGAGGCGTGCGCCCACGGCGCGGAACGCATGCGGCCGACCGGTGGCGGGGTCGAAGCTTGGCGCGGCCTCCCAGCCCATCCAGGCGACATCGTGCTGGGCGCAGGCGGTCGCGACATCCTCCAGCGGATCGGGCAGGGCGAATCCGGGGGCGCCCCAGGCGCGCAGCATCTGGCCCGAGACCAGGGCATGCATGGGCTGGCTGACGGCGAGCCAGGAACCATCGGGCAGGTCTCGGAACAACATGCAGAGCCTCACTTCACGCGCGCCGACAACATGAACGCCGCGTGGCCTCCTTGCCAGATGGGACCAGCGCAGTCATATGGCGCCGGCTTTAGCCTCGGATGGGGGTCAATTTCATGCGCGTGGCGGTTTTGCGCGAACGGCGTGGTGGTGAGACGCGGGTGGCCGCGACTCCGGAAACCGCGAAGAAACTGATTGGTATGGGCTGCACCGTGGCGGTCGAGACCGGCGCGGGCCTGGCCTCGGGCATTCCCGACAGTCTTTATGCCGAGGCGGGGGCGACCATCGCCGCCGATCCGGCCACGGCGTTGGCCGGGGCGGAGCTCGTGCTGAAGGTGCGCGCGCCGCTGGCGGCGGGCGAGGGCGAGGTCGACGAACTCGCGCTCATCCCGCGCGGTGCGCTGCTGATCGGCACGCTGGGCGCGGACCGCGCGGCGGCCGAGGCCTATGCGGCGGCGGAAATCGAGGCGTGCTCCATGGAATTGCTGCCGCGCATCACGCGCGCGCAGTCGATGGATATCCTGTCATCGCAAGCCAATCTCGCGGGCTATCGCGCGGTGATCGAGGCGGCATCCACCTTCGACCGTGGCTTCCCGATGCTGATGACCGCGGCCGGCACCATCCCCGCCGCCAACGTCTTCATCATGGGCGCGGGCGTGGCCGGGCTGCAGGCCATCGCCACGGCGCGGCGCCTTGGCGGGCGTGTCTCGGCAACCGATGTGCGCCCGGCGGCGAAGGAGGAGATCAAATCCCTCGGCGCCAGCTTCGTCGGCTATGAGGATGAGGAGAGCAAGGCGGCGCAGACCGCCGGCGGCTACGCCAAGCAGCTCTCCGCTGATTTCTATGCGAAGCAGGCCGAGGTCGTGGCCGCGCACATCGCCAAGCAGGACATCGTGGTCTGCACCGCGCTGGTGCAGGGCCGCAAGGCACCCACCCTCGTCACAGCTGCCATGGTGGACTCGATGAAGCCAGGGAGCGTGATCGTGGACATCGCGGCCGACGCCGGCGGCAATGTCGCCGTCACCGTGCCGGGCGAGATGATCATGACGCACAACGGCGTGAAGGTGCTGGGCTGGCGCAATTGGCCGGGCCGCATCGCCGGTGCCTCCTCGGCGCTCTACTCGCGCAACCTGCTGACCTTCCTGACCACCTTCTGGGACAAGGAAGCGAAGAAGCCCGCGCTGGATCCGGCAGACGACATCGTGAAGGGTGTTGCGCTGACCCGCGCCGGTGCTGTTATCCACGCTTCCCTCGCCTCCGCCTGAGGAGACCCCGCCATGAGCACCCCACAGCAGATCGCCAATGAGGCGGCCGCACTGTCCGACCGCGCGGCGATGCTAGCCGAATCGGCGCGCGCCCTGGTAACGGCCGCGGCGCCGGTCGCGCAGGCGGCCGAGCCTTTCCTTTACCTCCTCACCATTTTCCTGATGGCCTGCTTCGTCGGCTATTACGTGGTGTGGAACGTGACACCGGCGCTGCACTCGCCGCTGATGGGTGTCACCAACGCGATCTCCTCGGTGATCGTCGTCGGCGCCATCCTTGCCACCGGGCTGTCCGACAGCACCGCCGCCAAGATTTTCGGCTTCCTCGCGGTGACGCTGGCCTCGGTGAACATCTTCGGCGGCTTCATGGTGACCCGGCGCATGCTCGCCATGTTCAAGAAGAAGGGCGGCTGAGCCATGGGCAACACGCTCTCGACGCTGGCCTATCTGGTCGCGTCCGTCCTGTTCATTCTGGCACTTCGCGGACTTTCCAAGCCCGAGACCAGCCGCCAGGGCAACATGTTCGGCATGATCGGCATGGGCATCGCCATTGGCGCCACGCTGCTCAAGCCAGGGATGGGGTTCGGCGGCATTGCCCTCGTGCTCGCTGGCTTGGCGATTGGCGGCACCATCGGCACGATCCTCGCGCAGCGCATCCAGATGACGTCGCTGCCGCAGCTTGTCGCGGCCTTCCACAGCCTGGTCGGCATGGCGGCGGTATTCGTGGCGGCCGCCGCCTTCTATGCGCCGGCGAGCTTTGGCATCGGCGTGCCGGGCGCGATCAAGGCGGCTTCGCTGATCGAAATGTCGCTCGGCCTCGCGATCGGTGCCGTGACCTTCTCGGGCTCGGTGATCGCGTTTGCCAAGCTCGATGGCCGCATGTCTGGCGCGCCGATCACCTTCAAGGGCCAGCACATGCTGAATGCGGGCCTCGGCGCGCTTCTGCTGCTGCTGGTGATCATCTTTGTGGTCACCGGCAATCCTGTGCTGTTCTGGATGATCGCAATCCTGTCCTTCGCGCTGGGCTTCCTGCTGATCATCCCGATCGGCGGGGCGGACATGCCGGTGGTCGTCTCGATGCTGAACAGCTACTCCGGCTGGGCGGCGGCGGGCATCGGCTTCACCATCGGCAATCTGCTGCTGGTGGTGACCGGAGCTTTGGTCGGCGCCTCGGGTGCCATCCTGTCCTACATCATGTGCAAGGGCATGAACCGCAGCATCATCAACGTGCTGCTGGGCGGCTTTGGCAATGATGGCGGCGTGGCGGCGGGCCCCGGTGCGGGCACCGCGGACCGTGCGCCGGTGAAGGCGGGCGCCCCGGAAGATGCCGCCTACATCATGAAGAATGCGCAGAAGATCATCATCGTGCCGGGCTACGGCATGGCGGTGGCGCAGGCGCAGCAGGTGGTGCGTGAAATGGCCGACCTGCTGAAGAAGGAGGGCGTTGCCATCTCCTACGCCATCCACCCCGTCGCGGGCCGCATGCCCGGCCACATGAACGTGCTGCTGGCCGAGGCGAACGTGCCCTATGACGAGGTGCACGAGTTGGAGGAGATTAACGCCGAATTCGCCGATGCCGATGTCGCCTACGTGATCGGCGCGAACGACGTGACCAACCCGGCCGCCAAGACCGACAAGACCAGCGCCATCTACGGCATGCCGATCCTGGATGTGGAGCGCGCCAAGACCGTGTTCTTCGTCAAGCGCGGCATGGCCAGCGGCTATGCCGGCGTCGACAACGAGCTGTTCTTCCGCCCGAACACGATGATGCTGTTCGGCGACGCGAAGAAGGTGACCCAGCAGATCGTGCAGGCGCTCCAGAGGTAATCCTCCGCCAGGCAGGGCAGCGGCGGGAACGGGGGCCTTCGGGCCCCCTTTCTCGTTTGGGCGACCACTAGAGCAATTTCCAATCAGATGGGATCATCTGATTGGAATTCTTGCTATAGAATCAATATGTTATAAAGCACTATCCGTCCGAACGGGCGGATAGCGCTCTGGCCGCATCTCAGGATCGTCAGGATACGCCCGAAATGGCAAAAGCCGCGCTGCACGGGGGCCCCCGCGGCGCGGCTTTCAACCACATTATCCCCTGCCGGTCTGGCCGGGGAGACGGGCTTCAGAAGCCCTCACGCTCCAGGCGCTTGCGCTCCACCTTGCGGGCGCGGCGAACGGCTTCGGCACCCTCGCGGGCACGGCGCTCGGACGGCTTCTCGTAATGGCGGCGGAGCTTCATCTCACGGAACACGCCTTCGCGCTGAAGCTTCTTCTTCAAGGCCTTGAGGGCCTGATCGATGTTATTGTCGCGGACGACGACCTGCACGCGGGGGAACCTCCTGGTTCGGGCTGTGGAACGGGTTAGGCAATGGGCGTATAGCGGCGCGGGCCGGTTATCCGACTCTGCCACTGCAAGGTGAAAAGCTGTAGCATGGGTTTGCCCCGTCGCGAAAGGCCCCTCCCGTTGCCGCCGAGATGCATTACTTAAGCCAGGGTAGCATCGGACCCGACCCGCCTCATGGCCATCCTGAAAATCGCCCGCATGGGCCACCCCCTCCTGATCCGCGAGGCAAGCCCGGTGAGCGATCCGACCACGCCGGAAATCCGCCAACTCGTCGCCGATATGGCCGAGACGATGGAGGATGCTTCCGGCCTCGGCCTCGCCGCGCCGCAGATCCATGCCGGCCTGCGCCTGTTTGTCTGGCGCGGTGGCGCGGGCAACATCCTCGCCATCATCAATCCGGAGATCGAGGCGCTCGGCCCAGAGACCGAGGAGGGGTGGGAGGGCTGCCTCTCCATCCCCGGCCTGCGCGGCTGCGTCCCGCGCGCCACGCACATCGGCTTCCGTGGCCTCGACATCCAGGGCAAGGCTTTCGAGGGTGAGGCTACCGGCCTCGCCGCGCGGGTGATGCAGCATGAGGCGGACCATCTGGACGGGGTGCTCTACCCCATGCGCATGCCCGACCTCTCGCTGTTCGGCTTCACCGAGGATCTGCAACGTGCGGCGGCGATGGTCCGTGCCCCCAACCCTGCCAAAACGGAGAATGCCAAGTGATCGAGCGTAGCGCCGAACGCGATGAGGCCGTCGCGGCCGCCCTGGTGCATGTGCCCGCGCTGGGCTGGACCCGCGCGGCCCTTTCGGCGGGGCTGAGCGACCTCGGCCGGGACAGGCTGGAACAGGATTGGTTGTTCCCCCGCGGCCCGGCGGAGGCGATCGAGGTGTGGTGCGACCTCGCCGACCGCCGGATGGAGCAAGCGGCCGGCGACCTCTCAGACATCAAGATTCCCGCGCGGATCCGCCGCCTTATCCTGCTCCGCCTGACCCAGGCCGAGCCGCACCGCGAGGCGATCCGCCTGGCACTCGGCCATCAATCCCTGCCCTGGAATGTGCCCTCTGCGCTGCGCACCGTGGCGCGCACGGCGGACGCGATCTGGGCGGCGGCGGGGGACAAATCCGCCGATTTCTCCTGGTACACACGCCGCGCCACGCTGGCGGGCGTCTATGGCGCAACGCTCGCCTATTGGCTCCAGGACCAGGAGGAGGGCTTTGCCCGCACCGAGGCCTTCCTCGACCGCCGGCTCGCCGATCTCGCCCGGTTGCAGCGTCGCAAGCCCGCCACACCCCGGGCCGCCTGAGGCCCCCCCTGGCGAAAGGCGCGAATCGGGCCTTGCCCCGACACGGGCGAAACGCCTATCCGATTGGCAGGGAGTGGCTGGGCCGGGGGGTCTTGCCGCGTCAACGTAGCAACGCCGCTGCCGCTGTCGCGGCAACGCCTCTGGGAGAGTTCCACCATGGCCTCGCGCCTTTCAAAACTCCGCCTTCTGCTCGCCGGTCTCGGTGCCGTCGCCATCGGCGGCCCGGCCATCGCGCAATCCTGCGTCCAGGCCTCCGAACGCACCGCCTTCGAGGTGCGCGCGCTGCAGAGCCAGCTGATGGTCGCCGCCCTCTCCTGCAACCAGGACAACGCCTACAACGCTTTTGTGCGCAAGTTCCAGCGCGACCTCGCAGGGTCCTACAGCGCGATCCAGACGCATTACCGCCGCAGCGGCGCGAACGGCCAGCGCAACCTCGACCAGTACATCACCGGCCTCGCCAACGCGCATTCGCAGGACGGCATCCGCCAGGGCAGCCAGTTCTGCCCGAACATCGCGCCGCTGTTCGCCGTGGCGATGACGAAGAGCGATATCGCCGGCCTCGCCGAAGTCGTGGCCGAGCGCAACGTGCTGAATCCGCTCGAGACGCCGACCTGCCCGGACCGGCCGGCCACCCCGGCGCGCCGCAACACCACGCGGTGAAGCGCTTCTGGGAGGTGGCAGCCGCCGCCTCCACCGGGGAAGGCTTCGCCATCCTGCTCGACGGCCGGCCGATGCGCCTGCCCGGCGGCGGGACGCTTCGCGTGGCCAAGGCGCCGCTGGCCGAAGCGATCGCCGCCGAATGGCAGCAGGCCGGTGGGGCGAAGGGTGGCACCATGCGCCCCGAGGAGGTGTCGCTCACGCGCCTCGTCGGCACCGCCGCCGAGCGAATCGCCCCCGATCCCGCCGGCACCATTGCGGCGCTCGCCCGCTACGGCGAGACCGACCTGCTTTGCTACCGCGCGGAGGACCGGCGCCTCGCCGCGCGCCAAGCCGAGGGCTGGGACCCCTGGCTGCGCTGGGCGGCGCAGGAGATCGACGCGCCGCTGATGGTCACCACCGGCATCATGCCCGTGGCGCAACCCGCCGCCGCCTTGGCCGCGATGCGCGCCGGCGTGGCGCGGCACGGGTTGCTCGAACTCGCCGCGCTCGGCGTGGCCGTGCCTGCGCTGGGCAGCCTGGTGCTGGGCCTGGCGCTGTCGGCGGGACGGCTTTCGCCCGCCGAGGCGCTGCGCCTGTCGGTGCTGGAGGAGGCCTTCCAGGCTGAATTCTGGGGCGCCGATCCCGCCACGCTCGCCCGCCAGGAAGCCGCCGCCGCCGATGTGGCGCTGGCCGCGCGGCTGCTCGGATATTTACGAGCTTGAACGCGCGACTTCTCCGCATCGAGGGGCGGGTGCAAGGCGTGGGCTACCGCGACTGGGTGCGCCGCCAGGCGGAACGGCTCGGCCTCAGTGGCTGGGTGCGCAACCGGCCCGATGGCAGTGTCGAGGTGCTGGCGGCGGGCAGCGCCATGGCGCTCGACATCTTCATCGGCGCCTGCCGGCATGGCCCGCCCGCGGCCTTCGTCTCGAAGCTGGAGCTCGCTCCGGCCGAGCCGCCCGCCGCGCCCGGTTTCCACCGCCACCCCACGGGCTGAGCGCGCTCTATTATGCTGCACTGCCGAAATAGCTTGTTCGGTTCGTGATTCTGTCCTATCTGGGCTCCGTCGGCGGGTGTTTGGCCCGCCGCGCCCCGGCCGCGTGAGCGGGTTTGGCGTCGCATTCCGACAACGGTTTGCCCCGACGCACGAATTCCCGGACTGGGGTGCAGCCGCGCGGATCCCGCCACCGAGGCAGGATCGCGGCTCTGCGGACAACATCGGGCCTTCCCCTTCACGCGGGCAGGTCCACCGCCCCCACCGCCCGCGACATCGCCGGGCGGCCATACTGGATTTTGCACACTTCATGACCACCGAAACCACGACTTTCGCCTCCCTCGGCCTCTCGCCCCTGCTGCTGCAGGCGCTGACCGAGGAGGGCTACACCTCCCCCACCCCCATCCAGCGCGACGCCATCCCGCACGCGCTGCTGGGCCGGGACATTCTTGGTATCGCACAGACCGGCACCGGCAAGACCGCCGCCTTCGGCCTGCCGCTGCTGCATCTGCTCAATGAATCGAAGGGCCGCCCGCCGCGTGGTGGCTGCCGCGCGCTGATCCTCAGCCCGACGCGCGAACTCGCCAGCCAGATCGCCGACAGCCTGAAGGCCTATGGCCGCCATATGGGCCTCAGCGTCTCGGTGATTTTCGGCGGCGTACCACATGGCCCGCAGCGCCGCGCGCTGGCCGCCGGCATCGACATCCTGGTGGCGACGCCTGGCCGCTTGCAGGACCACATGGATGAAGGCTCCGCGCGCCTCGACATGGTGCAGGCGCTGGTGCTCGACGAAGCCGACCAGATGCTCGACAAGGGCTTCTGGCCCGCCATCCGCCGCATCCTGCCGAAGCTGCCCAAGCCCCGCCACACGATGTTCTTCTCGGCTACCATGCCGGCCGAAGTGGCGAAGCTCGCCGGCGAAATCCTCAAGGAGCCCGTGCGCGTCGAGGTCGCCCCCGTGGCCACCACCGCCGAGCGCGTCACCCAGAAGCTCGTCGTCATCGAGCAGGGCCGCAAGCGCGGCAAGCTCGCCGAGTTGCTGCGCGGCGAGGGTGTGGGTCGTGCCCTGGTCTTCGCCCGCACCAAGCACGGCGCCGACCGCATCGTGAAGAACCTCGAGATCGACGGCATCTCCGCCAACGCGATCCACGGCAACAAAAGCCAGGGCCAGCGCGAGCGCGCCCTTGCCGACTTCAAGTCCAACCGCGCCCCGGTGCTGGTCGCGACCGACATCGCCGCGCGCGGCATCGACGTGGATGGCGTCACACACGTGATCCAGCACGACATGCCGGACACGCCCGAGGCCTACGTCCACCGCATCGGCCGCACCGCGCGCGCCGGGGCCAGCGGCATCGCGATTGCGATGTGCGCCCCCGATGAGCGCGAGAAGCTGTGGCAGGTGGAGAAGCTGATCCGCATCTCCATCCCTGCCACGGATGAGCGCCTGGATGTGAGCGTGCCGATGCACCGCACCACGGGGCGTCCTGATGCGATCAAGCCCTCTGGCAAGCCCGCCGGCGGCGGTGCCAATCGCGGCCGTTCCGGCCAGCAGCAGCGCCGCGGTGGCGGCGGTGGTGGTGGCGATGGTGGCCAGCGCCATCCGCAGCAGGCGCGCGAGCGGACGGGCCATGGCGAGGGCCATGCCTCGGCCCCGCGCGTTTCCTCGATCCCGGCGGCACGGGGCGGTGAAGCCCCCGTGCGTCGCCCCGCCGCGGCCGGCGCCGACCGCGCCTGGCGTGACGGCGACTTCCGCGACGCCGCCGCCGCGCCGGCCTTCCTGCGCAAGCGCTGAGGCGGCCGGATCGCCGAAGGGCCGCATGGCCCGAAGGCGTGAATCCGCCCGCTCAATAAAGGTATCTGGCGATGCGTGAGACGGTGCTGATGAAGGGGGAGGTGGCGACGATCGTGATCGTCACCACCGCCGCCGGCACGGAGGTGCTGGACGGTGAGGAGGAGGTGCTGGAGTCCCATCCGGACGACCAGCACGCGGCGATCCTGGCGCGGTATCTGGCGCTGGGGTGGGAGGTGGAGGACGACGGGCCTTAGGGTCCGCGCCTATTAACCTTCTCGATATGAATAAATCACACCCCGCGCTATGCTCAGGCGCAGGTGCCCCCGAGGTCCAGCATCAAAAAGCGAACCACCAGCCTGCCGCCCGAACATGCGGCATTCATCGACCGCCTTGTGGCGTTGGGCAGTTACGCCTTGGCCAGCGAGGTGGTCCGCGCCGGACTGCGCGCCTTGCAGGAACGGGATGCCGCCATTGAATTATGACTGCGCGAGGAAGTCGCGCCTACCTATAAAGCCATGCAGGCGAACCCCGGCAGCGCCATAACCCCCGAGGACATGGCCGAGCAAATGGGCCCACGCCATGCCGCGCGCCTGACGGGGAAGGCGTGAAGCAGCGGGCTATTGTCTACGCGCGCGCAGCCGCGCGTGACCTTGATGCGATATATGATCTCATCGCGGATGCGAGCAGCCCGCTCATCGTCTTCGGCTACGCGCAGCGCCTCCGTGCGTTCTGCGATGGCCTCCACCTGGCTTCCGAGCGCGGCCACCGCCGGGATGATGTCCGCCCCGGTCTTCGCATCATCGGCTTCGAGCGCCGCGTGTCGGTCGCCTTTACGGTGAACGAGGAACGGGTGATGATGCTTCGCCTGTTCTGTGGCGGCGCGAATTGGGAGGGCGTTCTGTTATCCCGGCACCAGCATTTGCGCCAACCACCCCGCTGGACAGCCCCATCCCCTTCCGCTATCTCCCGCCCCCACACCACACGTCGCCGGCACGCTGGCATCGTGGCTTGGGCCCAGGTAGCTCAGTTGGTAGAGCATGCGACTGAAAATCGCAGTGTCGGTGGTTCGATTCCGCCCCTGGGCACCATCCCCCGTCTACCCAAACACCTCGGCCCAGGCCCCCTTCAGCGCCGCATCGGCCTCCTCCATCGTCGCCAGCACGCCCAGCGCGTGCAGGCTCGTCACCCCGTGCTCGGCGATGCCGCAGGGGATAATCCCGCGAAAATGGCTCAGATCGGGGTCCACGTTCAGCGCCACGCCGTGCCAGCTCACCCAGCGCGTCACACGCACGCCGAGCGCGCCGATCTTCGCCTCCGTGCCGCGCGCCCGGTCCACCACCCAGATGCCGATGCGGCCCTCGCGCCGCTCGCCCTTGATGTTGAAGCGGTCCAGCGCGCGGATCAGCCATTCCTCAAGACCCTGGACGAAGCTGCGGACGTCGCGCGCCCGCACCGTCCCGTGCGGCTCGGTCAGGTCGAGCATCACATAGCCGGTGCGCTGGCCCGGCCCGTGATAGGTCCATTGCCCGCCGCGCCCGGCCGCGACAGCGGGGAAGCGCGTCTCCAGCAGATCCTCGGGGCGGGCGGAGGTGCCGGCGGTGTAGGTGGGCTCGTGCTCGACCAGCCAGACCTGCTCGGCCGCGGTGCCGGCGCGGATGGCGGCGACGCGCGCGGCCATGGTTGCGAGCGCCTCGGCATAGGGGGTGCGGCCTTCGGCAATGCGCCATTCAAGCGCACCAGGCGGTGTTGTGTGGGGCAATGCCATCGGTTATATGCGGGCTCTCTACCGGGTTAGCGGTCGTGGCGGAATGGTAGACGCGCCAGCTTGAGGTGCTGGTGGGGGCAACCCCGTGGAAGTTCGAATCTTCTCGTCCGCACCAACAAAACGCCCCATCGCGCTGACGCAGGCACCGCGCTAGTCTCGCCCCATGGACGATGATTTCCGCAAGGCTGCCCTCGATTATCACCGCCTGCCGCGGCCAGGAAAGCTCTCGATCGAGCCGACCAAGCGCATGGCAACGCAGCGCGACCTCGGCCTGGCCTATTCGCCCGGCGTCGCCGCGGCGTGCGAGGAAATCGCGCGCGATCCGGCGCTGGCCTGGGACTACACCGCGAAGGGCAACCTCGTCGCCGTCATCACCAATGGCACGGCGGTGCTGGGGCTGGGGGCCATCGGTGCGCTCGCCTCCAAGCCGGTGATGGAGGGCAAGGCGGTTCTGTTCAAGAAATTCGCCGGCATCGATTCCATCGACCTCGAGATCGAGCAGCGCGACCCGCAGGCCTTCATCGACGCCGTGGCGGTGCTCGAACCCTCCTTCGGCGCCATCAACCTCGAAGACATCAAGGCGCCGGAGTGCTTCGAGATCGAACGCGCCTTGCGCGCGCGGATGAACATTCCGGTTTTCCATGACGACCAGCACGGCACCGCCATCATCGTCGCCGCGGCCGTGCGCAACGGGCTGGTGTTGCAAGGCAAGCGGCTTGAGGACGTGCGGGTGGTGAACACCGGCGGCGGCGCGGCCGCCATCGCGTGCCTCGACCTGCTCGTCGCCATGGGCCTCAAGCGCGAGAACGTCACGATCTGCGACATCGACGGCGTGGTCTGGAAGGGCCGGCCGAACACCGATCCCTACAAGGCCGCCTATGCGCAGGACACCAGCGCGCGAAAGCTGGAGGAGGTGCTGGAAGGGGCGGACATCTTCCTCGGTCTCTCCGCGCCGCGAATTCTCAAGGCCGAGTGGCTGCCGAGGCTCGCACCCAAGCCGCTGGTCTTCGCGCTCGCCAACCCCGAGCCCGAAATCCTGCCCGAGGCCGTACGCGCCGTGCGCCCGGACGCCATCGTTGCCACCGGCCGCACGGACTACCCCAACCAGGTCAACAACGTGTTGTGCTTCCCGTTCATTTTCCGGGGGGCCTTGGATGTCGGCGCGACCACGATCAACGAGGAGATGAAGGTCGCCGCCGCCGACGCCATCGCAGCACTCGCCCGCATGGAAGCCTCCGAGGTGGTCGCGGCGGCCTATGGCGGGGCCACGCCGAATTTCGGGCCTGACTACATCATCCCCAAACCCTTCGACCCTCGGTTGATCCTCGAAGTCGCCCCCGCCGTCGCCAAGGCGGCGATGGAAAGCGGCGTGGCGCGCCGGCCGATCGCGGATTTGCACAAATACCGCACCGAGCTGGAACGCTTCGTCTTTCGCTCCGGCAACCTCATGCGCCCGGTCTTCGAGGCCGCGCGCCAGCGGCTCAAGCGCGTGGTGTTCAGCGAGGGCGAGGATGAGCGCACCCTGCGCGCCGTACAGACCGTGCTCGATGAGGGGCTCGCCGAGCCCATCCTGATCGGCCGGCGCGAGGTGATCCTGGCGCGCGCGGCCGAGATGGGCCTTCGCATGGATTTCTCCCAATCCGTGCAGATCATGGACCCGGCCGCCGACGAGGCCGCCTTCGCGCCACTGGTGACCCTGTATCAGCACAAGGTCGGCCGCCGCGGCATCCCGCCCGCCCAGGCCGAGCGCAACGTCCGCACGCGCCAGACCGTCGCCGCCGCGCTGATGCTGGAAGCCGGCCGTGCCGATGCTTGCCTGTGCGGCGGCACTGGCGACTGGTTCGCGCATTGGCACCAGGTGTTCGACGTGATCGGCAAGCGGCCCGAGGTGGCACGCGTCTATGCGCTCTCGGCGTTGATCGTGCCGAACGGGCATCTGTTCTTCGTCGATACCCACCTGACGGTGGAGCCCACGCCCGCGCAGATCGTGGACATGACGCTGCTCGCCGCCGAGCAGATCCGCGCCTTCGGCATCATCCCCAAGGCCGCGTTGCTGAGCCATTCCAGCTTCGGCAGTTCGGGCGCCCCAGCCGCGCGCCGGATGCGCGAGGCGCTGCGCCTGCTGCGGGCACGCAACCCGGATTTCGAGGTGGATGGCGAGATGCACGCCGACGCCGCGCTCTCCCCGGCCATCCGCGCCCGCGCCGTCGCCGACAGCCCGCTCACCGATGCCGCCAATTTGCTGGTGATGCCGAACCTGGACGCGGCCAACATCGCCTTCAACCTGCTGAAAGCAGCCGGGGAGGGCCTCCAGGTCGGCCCCATGCTGCTCGGCATGGCCAAGCCCATCCATGTGCTGGTGCCGAGCGTGACGGCGCGCGGCATCGTCAACCTCACGGCCCTCGCGGCGGCCCAGGCCAACGGGCTGCGCGCCGGAGGGTGAGGGCTGGGGGAGTTTGAGGGGGGCATCGCGCCTCTCCATCAACGCCTGCGCCCGTCAGCCTGTGGCACGCACCCGGTGTTCGAAGGTCACGCGAAAGCGTTGGCTGTGTTGCATGGCGGCGACGAAGGCCGTGTCCAGCGCCAGGCCGATGAGGAACAGCGCCATCTCCCCGCCTGGATCCTCCGCCGAGGGCGCCTGCATCGCGACATCTGCCGCCTCGTAGAGGTTGGAGAGGATGGCGAAGCCGAGGAATGACAATCGAAAAAGCCGCCAACGTCGGAACCAAAGCAGGGCCGCGACCGGAACGCCGATGACGCTCAGCAGGCCCAGCGCCGTCCACAGGGTCCAGGTGGCGGGGGAGGCACCTTCGCTCTGCCACAGCATCATCACGGCGCCGAGCATCAGCAGCACGAAGCCGATGGAGGGGATGCGCAGCCAGCCGCGCAGGCCGTAGAGCGGGTGGGCGGTGGCCACGTCCGGCGGTACGTTCTGCCAGATCGCCAAAGGGTCCTGTCCTCGCAAGGGTCGCGCGCTTATGGCGGGCGCGGCGATGCGCGGGAAGCGGGGGGGCTGGCGGTCCGCAGGTTCCGGGGCCACATCCAAAACATGACCAATCTGCCGGCCAAGCCCAATTCCGCCGCCATCGCCGCCTTCCTGAAGAAGGTGGCGAGCCTGCCCACCGTGACGCCGGCATCGGGCCGGGCCGGGCGGCTGATCTTCGCCATCGACGCCACGGCAAGCCGCCAGCCGACTTGGGACCGCGCCTGCCACCTTCAGGCCGAGATGTTCCGCGCGGTACGCGATCTCGGGGGGCTCGCGGTGAGCCTCGCCTATTTCCGCGGCTTCCAGGAATTCGCCGCCACCCCCTTCCTCACCTCGGGCGAGGAGCTGGCGCGACGCATGACGGGCGTGGGCTGCCTCGGCGGGCAGACGCAGATCGGGCGCACCCTCAAGCACGCCCTGGCCGAGACGCAACGCGAGCGTGTGCACGCCATGGTCTTCATCGGCGATGCCTTCGAGGAGGATGTGGATGCCGCCTGCCACACCGCGGGCGAGTTGGGCCTGCGCGGCACGCCGGTGTTCTGCTTCCAGGAGGGCGACAACCCCATCGCCCGCAACGCGCTGCGCCAGGTGGCGAAGCTCTCGGGCGGCGCCTGGGCGCCTTTCGATTCGGCAAGTGCGAGCGCGCTCGCCGAGTTGCTGCGCGCCGTCGCGGTGTTCGCCGCCGGCGGGCGAACGGCGCTGGTGAAGCTGCCTGGCAGCGCAGCGCGCGGCATCGCGGGGCAGCTTCCGGCGCCGGGGGCGCGCTGATGGTTCCCGCGCCGGAGGCAAGATAATGGTCTGGATCGCGCTCGGCCTGCTCGGCCTGGTTACCGTCATGCTGCTGTTGCGTGTGTTCGTGGATGCGAAGCCCGGGCAGGTGAAGACGGCGGTAATCTGGGGCGGCGGCGCGCTCGGCCTCGTGCTGCTGGCGGCGCTGCTCATCTCGGGGCGGGGGGCGCAGGCGCTCTGGGCGGGGGTGCTGTTCGGCCCGGCGGTGGTGCGGGCGTATCGGTCCTGGCGGGCGGCGCGTACTTTTGCGCGCGGGGGCGCGGCCTCGCCCGGGCTGGCGAGCGATGTGGAGACCGCCTGGCTCGCCATGGTGCTCGACCACGACACGGGGCAGATGAGCGGGCGGGTGAAGCAGGGGCGCTTCGCGGGGCGGGAGCTCGCCGATCTCGACCTGCCGGCACTGCTCGATTTGCTCGCGGAGGTCTCGACGGCCGATCCTGATTCGGCGCCACTGCTGGAGGCCTGGCTTGATCGCGCGCTTCCCGACTGGCGTGCGGCCGCGCCCGTGACGCCGCGCGGGGCCACCGGCAAGATGACGCGTGCCGAGGCGCTGGCGATCCTCGGCCTCCCGGAAGGTGCCGATGAGGCGGCGATCCAAACCGCCTATCGCCGGTTGATGCGCACAGCCCATCCCGACCAAGGCGGCTCCGACTGGCTCGCGGCGCGGTTGAACGCAGCGCGGGATCTGCTCGTCGAGGGCTGAGTCCCAATGGACGGTTTTCGCGCGGCGTGGCACTGCTGCGCCCTGCAACCGACCAGGATGATCGCCCCGTGCGCAAGCCCCTCCGTAAGGCCGTACTTCCCGTTGCCGGCCTCGGCACCCGCTTCCTGCCCGCCACCAAGCAGATGGCCAAGGAAATGCTGCCGGTCGTGGACAAGCCGCTGATCCAATACGCGGTCGAGGAAGCCCGCGCGGCGGGGATTGAGCAATTCTGCTTCGTCACCGGTCGTGGCAAGACCATGCTGGTCGATCAGTTCGACGTCGCCTTCGAACTCGAGCGCAACCTGACCGAGCGCAACAAGACCAGGGAGCTCGCGATGCTCCAGGCGCAGGCGCTGCCGCCGGGCTCCATCATCTCGACCCGCCAGCAGGTGCCGCTCGGCCTCGGCCATGCCATCTGGTGCGCGCGCGCCTTCATCGGCGACGAGCCCTTCGCCATCCTGCTACCGGACGACCTGATGCAGTGCGAGGTGTCATGCACCAAGCAGCTCGTGGACGCCTACAACGAGACCGGCGGCAATGTCGTGGCGATCGAGGAAGTGCCGATGGAGCGCGTTTCCTCCTACGGCGTCATCGCGCCGGGGGCCACGAACGGCAAGCTGGTCGAGGTGAAGGGCCTGGTCGAGAAGCCGAAGCAGGAGGAGGCGCCCTCCAACCTCACCGTCATCGGCCGCTACGTGCTGATGCCCGAGGTGATCGCGCATCTGGCGAAGATGGAGCGTGGCGCGGGCAACGAGATCCAGCTGACGGACAGCATGGCGAAGTTGATCGGCCACCAGCCCTTCCACGGCGTGCTCTATGAGGGCCGTCGCTTCGATTGCGGCGACAAGGCCGGCTATCTGGAGGCGCAGGTCGCCTTCGCGCTGGCCAGGCCGGACATGGCGCCGGCGATGCAGGCCATCATCAAGAAGTACAGCTGACCATGGCCGCCTTCAACCACCAATTCGACGCGACTTCTCTGCGCGAATACGACATTCGCGGCGTTGTGGGGCAGACGCTGCACCCCGAGGACGCCTTCGCGATTGGGCGTTGCTTCGGCTCCATAGTTGTTCGCGGCGGCGGCAAGCGCGTGGCCGTGGGGTATGACGGGCGATTGTCCTCGCCCGAGTTCGAGGCGCAACTCGTCGCCGGGCTGCGCGCCTGTGGCCTCGAGGTGCTGCGCATCGGCTGCGGGCCGACGCCGATGCTCTATTTCTCCAGCTATGCGCTGGAGGCCGATGGCGCGGTGATGGTGACCGGCAGCCACAACCCGCCGAACTACAACGGCTTCAAGATGATGCTGGGCAAGAAGCCTTTCTTCGGCCCGCAGATCCAGCAGATCGGCCAGATGGCGGCTTCGGGCGATGTGGTGCCGAACGCCGTTGGCACGGATCGTGCCGTCGATGTCTCGGAAGACTACATCACCCGCATGCTCGCCGATTGGGATGGTGGGGACCGGCAGCTCAAGGTGGTGTGGGACCCTGGCAATGGCTCGGGTGGTGAGATCACCAGGCGCCTCGTGGCGCGGCTGCCGGGCAGTCACTACGTGATCAACGGCACCATCGACGGCACCTTCCCCGCGCATCACCCGGACCCGACGGTGCCGAAGAACCTGGAGCAGCTGGTCGAGGAAGTCGCCAAGCAGGGTGCGGATCTCGGCATCGCCTTCGATGGCGACGCCGACCGTATCGGCGTGGTGGACAATGAGGGCCATATGCTGTTCGGCGACCAGCTTCTGGTGGTCCTCGCCCGCGATGTGCTGAAGTCGCATCCCGGCGCCACCATCATCGCCGATGTGAAGGCAAGCCAGGTGCTGTTCGATGAGGTTGCGAAGGCCGGCGGCAAGCCGCTGATGTGGAAGACCGGGCATTCGCTCATCAAGGCGAAGATGGCCGAGACGGGCAGCCCACTCGCCGGCGAGATGTCAGGACACATCTTCTTCGCCGACAAATGGTATGGCTTCGACGATGCGCCCTATTCCGCCGTGCGGCTGCTCGGCATCGTCGCGCGCATGTCGGGCACGCTCGCCGAGGTGCGCGCCGCGATGCCGCAGGTGATCAACACGCCGGAGTTGCGCTTCGACTGCGCCGACACGCGCAAATTCGAGGTCGTGGCCGAGGTGAAGGCGCGCCTCGCCGCTGAGGGTGCCCGCGTCGATGACGTGGATGGCGTGCGCGTGCTGACGGCGGATGGCTGGTGGCTGCTGCGCTCCTCCAACACCCAGGCGGTGCTGGTGGCGCGGGCCGAGGCCGGCACCGAGGCAGGGCTGGAGCGGTTGAAGGCCGACATCTCGCGCCAGTTGCAGGCTTCGGGCCTGGCGGCACCAGATTTCAGCGGGACGAATGCCGGCCACTGAGGCCGACGGCCTCATCGAGTGACCTGGGGCGGCATCATGCCGGAGGCGTGCTTTCGGCTATTGCTGCTTGAGCATGAAGACTCGCAGCGCACTCGCGAGCGGTGCGGTGGGGTCGCTGCGCGCGCCGTCCACGGCCTCGACGATGGCGGAGAGGCTGCGACCGTCCTTCTCGGCGAAAGCCTCCAGCGCCTCCCAGAACTCAGGCTCCAGCGCCACGGAGGTACGATGACCCGCCAAGCGGAAGGAGCGCTTGCGCAGGTGGCGTGGCGTGCGGTCGTTACTGGCCGAAGCGGTCGCCATAGGTCGCCACCTCGATCAGGTTTCCGTCCGGGTCGCGGCAATAGACCGAGGTGATGGGGCCGAGCGCGCCCTGCTTGGTCACCGGGCCGAGCTCGATGCTCACGCCACAGCCGCGCAGATGCTCCACCACATCCTCAGCCGCCACAGTGACGACGAAGCACAAATCCTGCGTGCCAGGCTCGGCCACGACGGAGGAGAACCAGGACCCCTGAGTTGCCTCGCGCGGGCGGAGGTTGATCTTCTGGCCGCCGAATTTCAGCGCGGTGCGGCGCGTCTCGCCGAATTCCTCGCGTTCCATGCCGAGCACGCGCTGGTACCAGCCGGCCGAGGTGTCCACGTCGCGGCAGGTGATGACCAGATGGTCGAGACGGTCCACGACAAAGCGCATGGCGTTACTTTTCCCCATCGCGCCGACGCAGCCGCGCCGTCACTTCGATTTCGATGCGCATGTCAGTGCTCTGCAAGCCCGCCAGCATCATGGTCGAGGCCGGGCGCGCGCGGCCCAGCCACTTCTTCACCGTCGGCCAGCAGAGCGGCCAATCGGCGCGGATGGGCAGCATGTAGGTGGCGCGCACCACATCCTCCATTCGCCCGCCCGCCTGCTTCAGCGCCGATTCGATGTTGCGGAAGGCCTGGTCGCACTGCTCCACCACGTCGGGCGAGATCGACATGGTATCGTAATTGTAGCCGGTGGTGCCGGAGACGAAGATCCAGTCGCCATCGATGACGGCGCGCGAATAGCCGATCTCGTCCTCGAAGGTGCTGCCGGAGGAAATGCGGTTGCGGGCCATGCGGCGTCGGGTTCCCATCCAGGGGGTGAGGCGGGAAAGCCATATCGCAGCGGCGTGCCGACCGGAAGGGCCATGACTTGGGCGATTTGCGCGAAGGCAGGTGCGCGCGCCGGATCAAGCTGGCAGCATGCGTACTCGGTCATGACCTTTGGTAGAAGGAATCTTTCCCATGCGTCTTCTCGCGCGCCTTGCCTTCGGGGCTTCGCTGCTGCTGGCAGGTCCGGCGCTCGCGCAGAATCTGCGCATCGGCATGCAGGCGCCGCCCTCCACGCTCGACCCGCATTGGCTGCTGAACCTGTCGAATACAGGGGCGCTGCGCAACATCTACGACACCCTGGTGATGCGCGACGAAACGATGGCGCTGCGCCCCGGCCTCGCTGAATCCTGGCGCGTGGTCGATGACACGACCTGGGAGTTCAAGCTGCGCCCGGGAGTGCGCTTCCATGACGGCTCGCCCCTGACCTCGGCCGACGTCGCGGCGAGCTTCCAGCGCGTGCCCAATGTGCCAGGCAACCCCAACCCCTACACGATCTACCTGGCCGGCGTGACGGGCGTGGAGGTGGTGGACGACCTCACCTTCCGCATCCGCACCAACGGCCCCGCGCCGATCCTGCCGACCAATCTGACGCAGATCTTCATCGTGCCGCGCTCGGTCGCGGGGCTCGGCAATGCGCCGTTCAATTCGGGCGAGGCGGCGATCGGCACCGGACCCTTCAAACTCGGCAGCTGGTCCACCAATGCCCCACTCGTGTTGCGCCGCAACGAGCATTGGTGGGGCGGCGCCGTGCCGTGGGAGAGCGTGAGCTTCACGCCCATCCCGCAGGATGCGCCGCGCGTCGCGGCCCTGCTGGCCGGCGATGTGGACTTCATCAACAACGTGCCGTTGCAGGACACGGGGCGGATCAGCGGCGACCGTCGCTTCGCGCTGTTTGCCGGTCCCTCGATCTATGCGGTGAACATCTATCCCGACATCGATCGCGACAATCCCCCCGGCATCGAGGCTGGCGGGCGTAACCCGATGAAGGATGCGCGGGTGCGCCGCGCCATGTCGATCTCGATCAACCGGGAGGGGATCGTCCGGCAGATCCTGGAGGGCTTCGCCGACCCGACCGACCAGGCGGTGCCGCCCTTCATCTTCGGCGCCATCGCCGACCGGCCGGTGCCCGCGCAGAACATCGACGCCGCCCGCGCCCTGCTGGCGGAGGCAGGCTGGGGGCAGGGGTTCGGGGTGAATTTGTTCTGCTCACCCAACCGCACGCCGCGCATCTGCCAGGCGATCGCCGCGGCCTGGACGCGCATCGGCATCCGTACCACGGTCGAGGTCGTGCCGCAGGCGACCTTTCTGCCGCGCCGCAACCGGCGCGACTTCGGCGTCTTCGTGACCGTGTTCGGCTCGCTGACCGGCGAGACCTCCTACCAGGTGGGCTCGCAGATCCATCGCACCGGCGTGGTGCCGGGGCTCGGCGCGCTGAACTTCACCGGTGCGGGAACGCCAGAGACCGACACGCTGATCCAGCAGGCGCGCGGCACGATGGACGACACGGCGCGCGCGCGGCTGTTGGCGGAACTGGTGCGGCAGATGAGCGATGAGGCCATCGTGATCGGCGTGGGCATCCTGCGCTCGGTCAACGCGGGCACTGCCGCGCTCACCTTCAAGGCGCGGGCGGATGAGGAGGTGCAGGCGGTAGAGATCAGGCCGCGCTGAGGGTGAGGAAAGCGAGGGGCTACTCCAGCCCCTCGTAGAAATCATTGCCCTTGTCGTCCACGACGATGAAGGCCGGGAAATCCTCGACCTCGATGCGCCACACGGCTTCCATGCCGAGCTCGGGATATTCCAGCACTTCGACCTTGCGGATGCAGTCCAGCGCGAGCCTGGCCGCCGGGCCGCCGACGCTGCCGAGGTAGAAGCCGCCATAGGTCTTGCAGGCGTTCAGCACGGCCTTGGAGCGATTGCCCTTGGCCAGCATCACGAGGCTTCCGCCGGCCTTCTGGAACGCCTCGACGTAGCTGTCCATGCGCCCCGCGGTGGTCGGGCCGAAGCTGCCGGTGGCCATGCCCACGGGCGTCTTCGCGGGGCCGGCGTAGTAGACCGGATGGTTCTTCAGGTAGTCGGGCAGGTCCTGGCCGGCATCGAGCCGTTCCTGCAACTTCGCGTGCGCGATATCGCGCGCCACCACCATCGTGCCGGTCAGCGAGACGCGGGTTTTCACGGGGTATTTCGACAGCGTGGCGCGGATTTCACTCATCGGCCGGTTGAGGTCGATCTTCACCACGTCGCCGCCGAGAATCTCATCGGTGGCTTCGGGCAGGTAATGCGCCGGGTCTTGTTCGAGCTGTTCAAGGAACACGCCCTCGGGCGTGATCTTGGCCTTGATCTGCCGGTCCGCGCTGCACGACACGCCGATGCCGATGGGCAGGCTCGCGCCGTGCCGCGGCAGCCTGACCACGCGCACATCGTGACAAAAATACTTGCCGCCGAACTGCGCGCCGATGCCAAGATTTTGCGTGAGCTTATGGACCTCACGCTCGAATTCCAGGTCGCGAAAGGCGTGCCCGGCCTTGCTTCCCTCGGTCGGCAGGGCGTCGAGCCATTTGGTGGAGGCGAGCTTCACGGTCTTGAGCGTCGCCTCGGCGCTGGTGCCGCCTATCACCACCGCCAAATGGTAGGGCGGGCAGGCGGAGGTGCCGAGCGACTTCACCTTGTCCTCAAGGAAAGCCAGCAGCTTCACCTTGTTCAGCACGGCGCGGGTCTGCTGGTACAGGAAGCTTTTGTTGGCGCTGCCACCGCCCTTGAGCACGAACATCAGGTGGAATTCATCGGCATGATGCTCGCCGGGGTTGGCGAGGATGGTGAACTCCACGGGCAAATTGTTGCCGGTGTTCACCTCGTCCCACATGGTCAGCGGCGCCATCTGCGAATAGCGCAGATTGGTCTCGGTGTAGATGCGGTGGACGCCGTAGCTCAGCGCCTCCTCCTCATCGCCCTCGACCCAGACACGCTGGCCCTTCTTGCCGAAGACGATGGCGGTGCCGGTGTCCTGGCACATCGGCAGCACGCCGCCGGCGGCGATCGAGGCGTTCTTCAGCAGGTCGAGTGCCACGAAGCGGTCATTCGCGCTCGCCTCGGGGTCCGTCAGGATATTGGCAAGCTGCTGGAGATGCGCGGGGCGCAGCAGGTGCGACACATCCCGGCACGCGGCGAAGGCAAGCTGTTCCAGCGTCTCGGGCTTCACCTTCAAAACGGTCTGGCCGTCGCAGGTGGCGGTGCTGACGCCGGCGATATCGAGCTTGCGCCACGGCGTCGTGTCCTCGCCGAGCGGGAACATCGGGCTGTAGCGGAAATTCTCGGGGCGAGCGGCGGCTTTGGTCAGCGGTACGGTCATGACAGCATCAATCCCTCGACGGACGACGGCGGAAAGCGTCGAGGCTGACAACCTGCGCGGGTGCCTCTGGCGCGGCCTCCACCGGCTTCGCGGCCGGCGTTTCTGAGAGGGGTTCAGGCGCGGAGGCCTCGGGCTCGGCCATCACGGGTTGGAAGCGCAGGCCGAAGCGGACCGACGGGTCGGCAAAGCCGGTCAGCGCGCCGAAGGGGATCACCAGGGTGGAAGGCGCGCCGCCGAAATGCAGCCGCACGGAGAAAAAGCGCGCGGCGCGGTTCACGGTCAGCGCCTCGAATTGATGTTGCAGCACGATAGTCATCTCCTGCGGGTAGCGCGCCTTGAGATGGCCCGGCACCTTGGTGCCCGGATGATCGGTGCGGAAATTCACGTAGTAATGGTGCTCGCCCGGCAGGCCTTGCGTGGCGGCAAGCTCCAGCGCCCTGGAGACAACCTCATACAGGGCCTCGTCGGTCCAGCGTTCGTAGGGGATCTGCCCCTGGGTCTGACCTGAATCGTCGCTCATGCGCTATACCCCTGTTGGGGAGAACAATAAGGTTCTCGACGAGGCCGGGAAAGTAGGGGGCTTCTGTTGCCCGGTGCCCCCCGAACCGCGCTTACCTTATTCAGGCAGCGAGTGCGTAAGCCTCACGGCTGTTGTCGTTCGCACTTAGAAATTAGCCCGATAACGGCGGTACAATGCCGGGCAAAAGCGACCCCTTTACCACGCACGTCGAGTCTGTTTCGCCCCCCTGCGCCCCTCGGAGAGGGATGGTGGAGGCGCCGGGCACTGCCCCCGGGTCCGCAACGCTTATTCCAGGTCGTGTTTATCACCATAGCCGGCAAGCCAGCGCTACTAGACATAGGCGATCTGGTCCCCGGTTGCGAGAGGGGATCATGGGTCGTAGGAAGACGGCCTTCACGAAAGGGCGAGTCATGGCGCTGACGCCGGAGCAGCAGCAGGAAATCGAGGTCGCGCGCGCCGCCGAAGGCCGCACGCGCCGGCCCAGCGTGCCAGCCCTCGAATCGATGCTGTTCGAGGCGCTGCCGTTGCTCGACCATGGCTTCGTACGCGTGGTGGACTATATGGGCGACGACGCCGCCATCGTCCAATCGGCGCGGGTTTCCTACGGAAGGGGCACTCGCGCGGCGAATGAGGATCGCGGGCTGATCCGCTACCTGATGCGCCACCGCCACTCGACGCCCTTCGAGATGTGCGAGATCAAGTATCACGTGAAGCTGCCGATCTTCGTGGCACGCCAGTGGATCCGCCACCGTACCGCCAATGTGAACGAGTATTCGGCACGCTATTCGATCCTCGACCGCGAATTCTACATCCCCGCACCCGAAAACCTCGCCGCGCAATCCGCCATGAACCGCCAGGGCCGCGGCGATATCCTGCATGGCGAGGAAGCCGCGCGCGTGCTCGACCTGCTGCGCGAGGACGCGACCCGCAACTACGACCATTATGTCGAGATGCTGAACGAGGACGAGCAGGGCAACCCCGCCGACCCCGCCCGCGCCGGCCTGGCGCGCGAACTGGCGCGGATGAACCTCACGCTCAACGCCTACACGCAGTGGTACTGGAAGACCGACCTCCACAACCTGTTCCACTTCCTCTCGCTGCGCGCCGATTCGCATGCGCAATACGAAATTCGCGTCTATGCCGAAGCGATGCTGAAGACGGTCGAGGCCTGGGTCCCGGCCGCCTACGCGGCCTTCCGCGACTACCGGCTCGGCGCTGTCACCTTCTCGGCCCAGATGCTCGGTATCCTGCGCCGCATGCTGGCCGGCGAGGCGGTGACGCAGGAGAATTCGGGCCTGTCGAAGCGCGAATGGCGCGAATTGATGGAGACGCTGGAACGTGCCGGCTAGCGCCGCCGCCAAGCGCGGGGCCAAGCCGCGCGGCAAGTCCGGTGCCAAGGGGAGCATGCCCGCCTGGCTCGGGCGCTGGTGGAAGGTGGCGTTGCTCGTGGCACTGGTCACGCTCGGCCTGCCGCTGGCGCATGCGCTGTTCGGGGAGGTGATCGCGCTGCTCGGCGGGGCCATCCTGTTTGGCTTCCTGCTCGGCCGCTGGACCGCGCGATGAGCGCCGGGCCGCGGCCATGACCGTGCTCGTCTTCGGCTCCGCCAATGCCGATCTGGTCTTTGCCCTGCCCGCGCTGCCCGCGCCGGGTGAGACGGTGATGGGCCAGGGGATGCGCGCCCTGCCAGGCGGCAAAGGCGCCAACCAGGCCGTGGCCGCGGCGCGTGATGGCGCGGAAGTCGCTTTTGCGGGCTGCATCGGGCGCGATGCCTTCGCCTCCATCGCCACCGAGGCGCTGGTCGCGGCGGAGGTCGATCTCTCCAGGGTGCTGGAGGTCGAGGCGCCGACCGGCTGCGCCGCCATCTGCGTCGATGCCGCCGGCCGCAACCAGATCGCCGTGGCACCCGGCGCCAATGCCGAGGCGCGCGCGGCGCAGGTCGAGGATGCCGCGCTGCATCCCGGCTCCACGCTGCTGTTGCAAATGGAAGTGCCGGCGGCCGAGGTCGCCACCATCATCCCCCGCGCCCGGGCGCGCGGCGCGCGGATCATCCTGAACCTCGCCCCGCCCGGCGAATTGCCGGTCGAGGCCCTGGCAGCACTCGACCTGCTGGTGGTGAACGAGCATGAGGCCGCGGTGCTTGCCATACGTCTCGGCCTTGCCGATCCCCAGGCGTTGCGCCGCACGCTCGGCATCGATGTGGTGGTGACGCAGGGCGAGGCCGGCGCCACCTGGCTCAACGCGGCCGGCGTTTTGGCGGTGCCCGCCTTCCCCGTCACGGCCCTGGACACGACCGGCGCGGGGGATTGCTGGTGCGGCGTGCTGGCGGGCGCGCTCGATCGCGGGATGGATATGGTGACTGCCATGCGCCGCGCCGCGGCCGCCGCGGCGATCGCCTGCACGCGGCCCGGTGCCGCGCCCTCCTACCCTACCTCCGCCGAGACGGACGCTTTCCTGCTCAATCGATGACGATCCTCGGCCCGGCGTCGGCGCGCTCATCGAGCTTCGCGCGCAGCCTGGTCGCGATTCGCTGGTAGATCGCGGCCTCCTCGCTCTCCGGAAGCGCGGCAACGATGGGCGTGCCGGCATCGGCCAATTCCCGGATCGCGAGTTTCAGCGGCAGCGCGCCCAGAAACTCCACGCCAAGTCGCGCCGCATCGCGCTCCGCCCCGCCATGGCCGAAGATGTCGGTGCGGTGGTTGCAATTCGGGCAGCAGAAGAAGCTCATATTCTCGATCAGGCCGAGCACGGGCACGCCGACACGCTCGAACATCTTCACCCCGCGCCGCACATCGAGCAGCGCCACATCCTGCGGCGTGGAGACGATGACGGCGCCGGCCAGCGGCACGCGCTGGCTCATGGTGAGCTGTGCATCGCCGGTGCCGGGCGGCATGTCGACGATCATGATGTCGAGCGTACCCCACTCCACCTGGCCCATCAGTTGCTCCAGCGCGCCCATCACCATCGGACCGCGCCAGATCATCGGCGTCTCCTCCTCCACCAGGAAGCCGATGGACATGGCCTTGAGGCCCCAGCGGGTGAGCGGCTGGATGCGCTGGCCATCGGCGCGCGGACGCTCGCGCGTGCCGAGCATCTGAGGCAGGGAGGGGCCGTAGATGTCAGCATCCAGCAGCCCGACCTTGAGCCCCTGCATCGCGAGCGCCACGGCAAGGTTCACCGCGGTGGTCGATTTGCCCACGCCGCCCTTGCCGGAGGCGACGGCGACGATGGAGGTGACGTCCGGGAGCAACATCGCGCCGGAATCGCGCCCTCCCTTCTTCGCAGGCTGCGGCGGGGCGGCGGCGTTGTGCGCGGTCAACACCACGGTGGCCGACAGCACGCCAGGCACGGCGGCGGCAGCGCGCTCGGCGGCGGCGCGCAGCGATTCGCTCTCCCGCGCCCGCTCGCGCGGCACCTGGATCGCGAATTGCACCATGCCCGCCTTGACGGCCAGGCCCTCGACCATGCCGGCGCTGACCACGTCGCGGCCCGTCGCCGGGTCGAGTACTGCGCTCAACGCGGCCCGCACCGCCTGCTCCAGCCTCTCGCTCATCGCTTGAAATATCCCCTCTCGGCCCCGACATCCGGCCCACTCGCGGCCTTCGCAGGCTCGATCCCCCATATGGAGGATCAACGCGGCCGCTGCACCCCTCCCCGAACGGGAGAAGGCGTGGCAAAGGACCAGAACGAATTGAAGGAGGCCTTCAGCCCGATGGCGTGGAACAACAGCGGCGGTCCGAGCCCATGGGGAAATCCCCGTCCGGGTGGGCCTTGGGGGTCGCCGCAGCCGCCATCTGGTGGTGGCCAAGGCGGTGGCGGTGGCAGCGGCAGTGGCCGAGGCGGGCCTCCGGACCTCGACGACATTATCCGCCAGGCGCAGGATGCGGTGCGCCGCTACATGCCGCGCGGTACGGGCGGCAAGGGGCTGGCGCTGATCGGCCTGGTGCTGGTGGCGGTCTGGGCAGCCTCGGGCTTCTATCGGGTGAACCCCGACGAGCAGGGCGTTGTGATGCGCTTCGGCGCCTTCGACCGCACCGCGCCGCCGGGCCTGAACTACCATATCCCCTGGCCGGTCGAGACGGTGACGACCCCGCGCGTGACGCGGATCAACCGGGTCGATGTCGGCTTCGTCGGCGCCGCCGATCCGGGCCAGGCGCAGCGCGTCGTCGCTGCCCGCGATGTGTTGGCCGAGAGCCTGATGCTCACGGGCGACGAGAACATCATCGACATCGATTTCGCCGTCTTCTGGCGCATCCGCGATGCCGGGGAGTTCCTGTTCAACACACGCAACCCGGAAGCGACCGTGAAGTCCGCCGCCGAGAGCGTGATGCGCGAGGTCATCGGCCGCACGCCGATCCAGCCCGCGCTGACCGAGGCGCGCGCGCAGATCGAGCAGGATGTGCGCACCGGCCTGCAAGGCATCATGGACCAGTATCGCGCCGGCATTGAAATCTCGCAGGTGCAGTTGCAGAAGGTCGATCCGCCGTCGACGGTGGTCGACGCCTTCCGCGACGTGCAGCGCGCCAATGCCGACCGCGAGCGCGCCCGCAACGAGGCCGAGAGCTACCGCAACGACATCATCCCCCGCGCCCGCGGCGAGGCGGAGCGCATGGTGCAGGAAGCCCAGGGCTTCCGCGAAAGCCAGACGGCGCGCGCCAATGGTGAGGCGCAGCGCTTCATCTCGGTGCTCACGGCGTATCAGTCGGCGCAGGACGTCACGATTCGGCGCCTGTACATTGAGACCATGGAAGAAATACTTCGGCGCAGCCCGAAGGTCATTGTCGATGACCGGCTCCAGGGGGTGATCCCTCTGCTCAACCTTGGTGATGCGACTCGCGGACCCGCCGCCGCGGCGCCGCAGATCATGCGGCAATTGCCGCCCCAACAGGCGCCGCAGGGGGGCCAGCCCGGCGCCTCCTTCGCGCCCGGCCGCACGCAGGGGAACCTCCGATGAACCGCGCCCTTATCGCGCTTGTGGCGGTGGCGGTTGTTCTCGTCATCGCCTCCTCCTCCCTGTTCACGGTCCACCAGACCCAGCAGGTGCTGATCACGCAGTTCGGCCAGCCGATCCGCGTGGTGCGAGAGCCCGGGCTGCAGGTGAAGATCCCCTTCATCCAGTCGGTCATCACCTTCGACCGCCGCCTGCTCGACTACGACTCGTCCGGCGAGGAAATGATCCTCGGCGACCAGCGCCGTCTGATCGTGGACAGCTTCACCCGCTACCGCATCACCGATCCGCTGCTGTTCTTCCAAACGGCTGGGGCGAGCGAAGGCGGCATCCGCGCGCGGCTGAACTCCATCGTCACCTCCTCGCTCCGCCGCGTGCTGGGCAACGAGCCGCTGCTGAGCGTGCTGTCCTCCGACCGCGCGCGAATCATGGGTGAGATTCGTCGTCAGGTGAATGAGGAGGCAACGCGCTTCGGCATCGAGGTGACGGATGTGCGCATCCGCCGCGCCGATCTGCCGGACGAGAATACCCAGGCGATCCTCAGCCGCATGCAATCCGAGCGTGAGCGTGTGGCCCGCGAGCCCCGCGCCGAGGGTGCCGAGGTGGGTCTGCGCGTCCGCGCCGGTGCGGACCGCGAGCGCACGGTGCTGATCGCCGAAGCCCAGGCCCAGGGGGAGATCCTGCGCGGCCAGGGCGAGCAGGAAGCAATCCGCATCTTCGCCGAGGCCTTCCAGCGCGACCCGGACTTTTTCCAGTTCTGGCGCACCATGCAGGCCTATCGCGAGGCCTTCGGCGAGGGCAGCGAAACCCGCCTTCTGCTCTCGCCGAACAGCGAGTTCTTCCGCTTCTTCCGCGAGAGCATGCCCACCCCGCTGCGCGCGCCCAACTAGAGCGAGATCGCTGAGCCTCACCCGGCCGGGCGCGTCGTCGCATCCGGCCGGGCACAATTGCTACTTTCCGCCTGGCGGCGGGTGGTCTGGTCTCCCGCCGGGCGGGGGGGGCCGCTTCCCGCCGAAGGGCGGGCGGGGCACTCTGGGCCTACACCCAAAGGATCGCCGCATGACCCGTAAGCACCGCATCGCCGTTCTGCCCGGCGATGGCATCGGCAAGGAAACCGTGCCCGAAGGGTTGCGGGTGCTCGATGCCGCGGCACGGCGCTTCGGCTTCGACCTCGACCTCACTCATTACGACTGGTCCTGCGAGACCTATGCCCAGACAGGGCGCATGATGCCGGCGGATGGGCTCGACCAGCTGCGGCGCTCGGACAGCGTCTTCCTCGGCGCGGTGGGTTGGCCAGGCGTGCCGGACCATGTCTCGCTCTGGGGCCTGTTGATCCCGATCCGGCGCGGCTTTGACCAATATGTCTCGCTGCGCCCCTGCAAGCTGCTGCCTGGGTCGAAGACGCCGCTCGCCAACCGCACGCCGGCCGAGATCGATTTCTACGTCGTGCGCGAAAATACCGAGGGCGAATACAGCTCCGTCGGCGGGCGGATGTTCGAGGGCACCGACCGTGAATTCGTCAGCCAGCAATCCATCCTCACTCGCATCGGCACCGATCGCATCCTGAAATACGCCTTCGAGCTCGCGATGACGCGGCCGCGCCGGAAGCTGACCAGCGCCACCAAATCCAACGGCATCACCTTCACCATGCCCTATTGGGACGAGCGCTTCGCCGAGATGGGGAAATCCTACCCCGAGGTGACGACCGACCAGTTCCACATCGACATCCTCTGCGCGCATTTCGTGCAGCATCCGGACTGGTTCGACGTGGTGGTGGGCTCCAACCTGTTCGGCGACATCCTGTCCGATCTCGGCCCGGCCGTGGCGGGTTCCATCGGCATCGCGGCCAGCGCCAACATCAACCCCGGACGGACCGCGCCCAGCATGTTCGAGCCCGTGCACGGCAGCGCGCCCGACATCGCGGGAAAGTTCATCTGCAACCCGATCGGCCAGATCTGGTCGGGAGCGATGATGCTCGAACATCTCGGCGAGAAGGCCGCCGCCGACGCCATCACCACCGCGATCGAGCAGCTATTGGCCGAGGGCGGCCCGCGCACCCGCGACATGGGCGGCAATGCGGGCACGCAAGATGTCGGCCGCGCGATCGCCGAGGCCGTGGCGAAGGGCTGAGCAAGCCCTCCCTTGAAGCCGGGCCGCTTCGCGTCGTATAAGGAAGCTGTGGTTGAGAACCATTCTCAACTGAATCGCATCTGGGAGTGGGAGACAGCATGGGTCGCGATTTCAGCCACATCGCCCGCCGTTGCGAGCGCGCCGTGGTGACCGCCTATCGCGAGTTGCGCGAGAGCGGCAGCGCAGACATGCCCGCCTTTACGGCCTGCACCACGCTCTATCGCATCCATCACCCGGAATCCTCGGTGAACGAGGCGCGTCTGCTCGTCGCCGAGTGGATCGACCACCACGTGACCCGCGCCCAGCGCAGCCCCGCGCCTGGCTGCGAGTGCGATTAGGCTTCAGCCCGCCGCCTGAACCGCTGCCATCGTCTTCTCCGACAATGCGGGCAGCGTCGCCGCCGCCGTGGCGGCAGCCTCGACCTCGCCATCTCGCGCCGCGGTTTCGACCCGCGCGAGCAGTTCCGCCAGAGGGCGTGCGCCGGCCATGCGGGCAGCGCCTTTCAGCCGGTGCGCCGCGGCGGCTGCGGCGCCGAGGTCGCCCGCCGCCAGCGCCACGGCCACGGCCTCCGAATCGCGCTGCAGCCCCTCTCGGAAACTGCGCAGCAGCCCGGCGAGCCGTGTCGGGTCGGCGCCGAACAATTGCCGAAGCGCCTCCGGATCGAACAGCGACGCTGTCTCGACCGGCGGGGCCGCTTTCTCCTCGCCCGCTGGCGTCTGGCACGGCAGGAAGCGGCCGAGGGTGCGCGCCAGCGCTTCCAGCGCCAGCGGCTTTGGCAGGAAGGCGTCCATCCCCGCCGCGTAGCAGCGCTCATCCTCCCCCTTCAGCGCATTGGCGGTGACGGCGATCAGCGCCGTGCGGGGACTGCCCGGTGAGGCGGCCTCCTCCCGCCGGATGGCGCGCGACAGGTCGAGCCCGTCCATCACCGGCATGTGCAGATCGACCAGCGCCACCCGGTGCCGCCCCGTGCGCCATAGCGCCAACCCCTGCGCGCCATCCTCGGCCATGTCGGCGGTGCAGCCCAACAATTCGAGCTGCCGCGCCAGCACCTCGCGATTCACCGGATGGTCGTCCACCACCAGCAGGCGCGGCGCCGCCTCGCCCTCGGCGGGGCCAGCGAGCACCGTCATCGGCTCTGGCGCCGGCGCTTCCTGGTGCTCTGCGGCGAGCAGGCGGAGGGTCACGGTGAAGCGGCTGCCGCGGCCGGGCGTGCTTTCCACGCTCACATCGCCGCCCATCAACTGCGAGAGCCGCCGCACGATCGACAGGCCGAGGCCGGTGCCCCCGAAACGCCGCGTGGTCGAGGTATCGGCCTGCACGAAGGGCTGGAACAGCTTGCCGATCTGCTCCGCTGTCATGCCCACGCCGCTGTCCTCGACCATCAGCGTGACGGCCACCGCATCGGCCGTGCGGCTGACCGAGGCGCGCAGGCGCACGAAGCCGACATCGGTGAATTTGATGGCGTTGCCGACCAGGTTGAACAGGATCTGGCGCACCCGCACCGGATCGCCCGCCAGCATGTCCGGCGAGGCCTGGCTCGGCGGGCCGAGCGGGTCGGCGAACAGCAGCAGGCCCTTGCGCTTCGCTTCCACCGCCAGCGTATCGACCGCGCCCTCGACCAAACCGCGCAGCGAGAAGGGCAGCGCTTCCAGCTCCATCCGCCCGGCCTCGATCTTCGAGAAGTCCAGCAGATCGTCGATGATGCGCAGCAGTGCGCCCGCACTGTCGCGCATCACCGCCACGCAGCGCGCCTGGGCCGGGCCGGGGGGCGTGCGTTCCAGCACCTCGATCATGCCGAGCACGCCGTTCATCGGCGTGCGGATCTCGTGGCTCATCGCGGCGAGGAAGGCGGATTTGGCGCGATTCGCGGCCTCCGCGGCGTCGCGCGTGGCGGCCAGCGCCTGTTCCTGGCGCTTGCGCTCGGTGATGTCGGTATAGGTGCGAACAGCGCCGCCATCTTCCATGTTGCGCGCATGCACCTCGATGACGGTGCCGTCGCGGCGCGGGCGTTCGTAGCGCTCCTCGCCAAGCAGTTCGCCGGCCATGGCGCGCTCCGCCGCCGCGATCCGGACGGGTGAGAATTCATAGTCGCCGCGCGCATGCTGGAAGGCGACCAGATCGGCGAAGGTCACGCCCGGGCGCGCAAGGCTGGGCGGCAGGCGGAGCAGTTCGGCGGCGCGGCGGTTGATGATCTTCACGCTGCGGTCTGGCGCGATCATCACCAGGCCCTGGCCCATATGCTCGATGGTCGCCGATAGCGCGGCCTCCGCCGCACGGGCGGCGTCGGAGGTCGCGGCGAGTGCCGCTTCCTGGCGCTTGCGCTGGGTGATGTCGGTGTAGGTGCGAACCGACCCGCCGTCTTCCATGTTGCGCGCATGCACCTCCACGACCGAGCCGTCGCGGCGGGCGCGTTCGTAGCGCGCCTCGGCCAGCTTCTCGCCGGTGAGCGCACGGCGCGCCTGCTCCGCCCCTTCGGGCGAAGCCTCGTAGTCGCCCCGTGCCTTCTGGTGCGCCACGAGTTCGGCGAAGGTGACGCCAGGCCGGGCAAGCTCGGGCGGCAGGCGCAGCAATTCGGCGGCGCGGCGGTTGATCACGCGCACCGTGCGGTCGGGCGCGATCATCACCAGGCCTTGGCCCATATGCTCGATGGTCGTGCTCAGCGCGGCCTCGGCGGCGCGGGCGGCGTCGCGCGTCTCGGCCAGCGCCTGCTGCTGGCGCTTGCGCTCGGTCACGTCGGTGAAGGTGCGAACCGAGCGCCCATCGGGCGTGCTGACGATGGCGATGTCGAGCACGGTGCCGTCGCGGCGCTCGCGCTCATACCGGCCCGGCTTCATCTCGCCGCCGGCCAGCGCGGCGCGCACCTGCGCCATGGAATCGGGCGCATCGTCGAACTCGCCCTGCGCCACCTGCCAGCGCGTGATCTCCTCCAGCGTCGTGCCCGGCACGGTCAGCTCGGGCGGCAGGCCGAGCAGGGCGATGGCGCGATCATTCGCCACTTCCAACGCGCGGTCTGGGGCAAAGACCAGCAGGCCCTGGCCCATATGGCGGATGGTGGCGGAGAGGGTGGCCTCGGCATCACGCGCGGCATCTCGCGCCTCACGCAGTTCCTCCTCCCGCGCCCGCAGACGGGTGATGTTGCGATAGGCGGACAGCACGGAGCCATCGGCCAGGACCTGGCGCGTGATCTCCAGCCAATGGCCGGCCGGAGAGCGGCGGATGTCGGGCTCGCCGGTTGGGCCGAGGATGCCGGCGGCCTTGTGCGCGACCATCGCCTCCAGCGCCGTGCCTTCGGCCGGGGACCGGCCGTAATCGCCGCGGCGGATCATCATGCGCAGAATGTCACGCCCATCCGTGCCCGGCTGGGTGAGTTGCTCCGGGATCAGGTAGAACTGCGCGAGCTGGTGGTTGGCGAGGCGCACCCGGAAGTGCGGTGACCAAAGGATCAGCCCATCGTTCATGCTCTCCATGACGAGCTCATGCGTGGCGCGGGCGGCCTGCAATTCCTCCTCGCGCTGTTTCAGCGCGGTGATGTCGCGATAGATCACCAGCGTGCCGCCATCTGGCGTGGCGACGGAGGAGGCCTCGATCCAGTCGCCACTTGCCGTTCGGCGCTGCTGCGGCGGGCCGCCGGGGTGGCGGGCAATGTGGAGCATGCGATCGACCAGCGCGTCAAAGGCGGTATCGTCCTCGGGCGCAGGGCCGAACTCGCCGCGCCGGACACGAAAGCGCATCGCCGCCACCGCCGAGGCGCCAGGCGTCGCAAGCTCCTCCGGCAGATCATGAAAGCGCTTCGCCGCCTCATTGCCCAGGCGGAAGGTGAGGTCGCGGTCGAGCAGCACCACGCCATCGGTCATGCTGTCGAGGATGAGCTGCTGCATGGCGCGCGCGGCGGCCAGCTCCTGCTCACGCTGCTTGAGCGTGGTGACGTCGCGATACATCAGCACGGTGCCGCCGCCGGCCACCGGGATGGTCTTGATTTCGAGCCACATGCCCGACGGAGTCTGGCGGATGTAGGAGACGCCGCCCGGCCGGTTCAGCAGCCCGGCGCGGTGCTGCACCCTGGCCTCGAGCTCGGCCTCATCCTTGGGCGGCGGGCCGAATTCGCCGCGCCGATCCTGGTAGCGCATGACGTCGCGCACATCGACGCCCTTATAGGCCATATGCAGCGGGAATTCGCCGACGCGCAGCGTCTCCTTGTTGAAGAACTGCAGCTTCATGTCGGCGTCCCACATGACGACGCCGTCGGTCATGTGGTCGAACACCGTCTCGAGCGTGGTGCGCGCGGCGGCGAGCTCGGCCTCCTGCTGCTTGAACTCCGTCACCTCGGCGCCGCTGAGCACGAAGCCGCGCTGCATGCGGCGCAGATGCACGCGGAACCACACGCCATCCGCGCCGCGCCAGGTGGCGGCGCGCTCGACCTCCTGCGCGGTGGGCATCCAGGCGATGGGGTCGGGCAGGCTCTGGTTCAGCCCCGCGCCATGGCGACTGATGGCGGCGAGCAGGCCCTCGAGCGAGGCGCCGGCGCCGAAGGCCGGGTCATCGGCCGGCAGCAGCCGCGCCATCTGTTGGTTGGCGGAAACGAGACGTCCATCCTCGGCGAACAGCGCGAAGGGGCCGGCCAGATTGGCCAGTGCCTCGGCCTGGAGCGCTGCGATATCC
>JBBSCP010000003.1:0-36746 GCA_038250135.1 Acetobacterales bacterium
CTCTCCGCCGGCCGGCCGATGGATCGCCTGATTTGCGGCGATGTCGGCTTCGGCAAGACCGAGGTCGCACTCCGCGCCGCCTTCTGCGTGGCGATGTCGGGCAGCCAGGTGGCGGTGGTGGTGCCCACCACGCTGCTCTCGCGCCAGCATTTCCGCACCTTCTGCGCGCGCTTCGAGGGGCTTCCCTTAAAAATTGCTCAGCTCAGCCGGATGGTGAACGCGAAGGATGCGCAGGCGGTGCGCGATGGTGTGAAGGACGGCCAGATCAACATCGTCATCGGCACGCATGCGCTGCTCGCCAAGAGCATCGAATTCGCTGAGCTCGGCATGGTGATCGTCGATGAGGAACAGCATTTCGGCGTCGCCCACAAGGAACGCCTGAAGCAGTTCAAATCCGACGTGCATGTGCTGACGCTCACCGCCACGCCGATTCCGCGCACGTTGCAACTGGCGCTGACCGGCGTGCGCGAGATGAGCGTGATCGCGACACCGCCGGTCGATCGCCTCGCCGTGCGCACCTTCATCATGCCTTGGGACAGCGTGGTCCTGCGCGAGGCGATCCAGCGAGAGCGCTTCCGCGGCGGGCAGATTTTCTGCGTCTGCCCGCGGCTGGAAGACATGCCGAAACTGCGTGAGCGCCTCGCCGAGATCGTGCCGGAAGCGCGCGTGGCGGAGGCGCATGGAAGGCTGGCGCCGACCGAGCTCGAACGCGTGATGACCGACTTCGGCGACCAGAAATACGATATCCTGCTCTCGACCAACATCGTCGAAAGCGGGCTCGACATGCCGGCGGTGAACACGCTGATCATTCACCGCGCGGACATGTTCGGGCTCGGGCAGTTGTATCAGCTGCGCGGGCGCGTAGGGCGCGGCAAGCAGCGCGGCTATGCCTACCTCACCTGGCCGCAGAACCATCGCCTGAGTGCGGCGGCCGAGAAGCGGCTCGAAGTGATGCAGACGCTCGACAATCTCGGTGCGGGCTTCACGCTGGCCTCGCACGACCTCGATATTCGCGGCGCGGGCAATCTGCTCGGCGATGAGCAGTCCGGCCATGTCCGAGAGGTCGGGATCGAGCTCTACCAGCAGATGCTCGAAGATGCGGTCGCTGACTTGAAGCAGGGCAGCGGGCGCGAGGATGGCGAAAGCCGTGACTGGACGCCGCAAATCAACCTCGGCCTGCCGGTGATGCTGCCCGAAGCCTATGTGCGCGACCTGCCTGTGCGCCTTGGCCTGTACCGCCGCATCGGCAGCCTGGCGAATGAGGCGGAGATCGAGGCGATGGCCGCCGAACTCGCCGATCGTTTCGGCCCCTTGCCGACCGAGGCAGAGACGCTGTTGCAGGTGGTGTGGCTCAAGGCGATGTGCCGTCAGGTGGGCGTCGAGAAGCTCGATGTTGGGCCGAAGGGCGTCGTGCTCGGCTTCAGGGGCAATCGCTTCGCCAATCCGGCCGGGCTGATCGAATGGGTGGCGGGGCAGGCGGGGGCGGTGAAGCTGCGGCCCGACCACAAGCTCGCCATGGCGCAGGAGATGCCCTACGAGGCGCGCATCAAGGCGGCACGCGGGTTGCTATCGGCGCTGGCCGAGGTGGTGCAGGGCCGCGTGCCGAAGCCCAAGGCACCGCCACCCAAAACGGCGACTGTCGTGCCGAAAGCAGCCGCCGCGCCGGCGAAGAAGAACGTGTTTGGCCGGCCCGTGGTGCCGCCACCGGCCAAGGGCGCCGGCACCAGGCCGATCCCCTTTCCGGGCCGCTGGAAGCGTTAGGCGGCCCGCCGCGCCACCCGAGCTTGCCAGAGGCAAAGCAGCGGCGTGACCACCAGTTCCATCACCAGCGTCGCCGCCATGGGCCAGCCCGGCCACTCGCCAAGGCTGAGCCCCAGCAGGCGCATCAGCCCGCCCACCACGACGACGAAGGTGAGCACGCGAAAACGTGTGCCGTTCTGCTCGATGGAAGGGATGCTCGCCCAGAAGGCGATGCCGATGCCGAGCAGCAGGCCGGAGAGGTAGCGGTAGTGGCTGTCCATCGCCGCCTCGACGGGCAGGCCGAAGATCGCCCCTCCCGCCCCGGCTGCCACCGGCACGCAGCCGGCCAGGCCCACCGCGAAGCGCAGCCAAAGCGCCTCGCGGTGGAACATGGTCGTTACGCGCTGGCGCGCGCGGCCTCGATTTCCTGGAACAGCGCGCGGCCACCGGTGCCGCTGTCGTTCAGGATGGCGTCGTAGCTGCCGCGCGAGGCCGCACGCCACGGGCCGATCTCGGGATTGGTCACGGTGATGTTGGCTGCGCGTATGGCGGTGATGGCCTCGGCGGTGAAGTCATCATGGAACTTCAGTCCGGCGGCCAGCGCCTCACCCATCGAGGCGCGGATCGCTTCGCGCACGGGGGCGGGCCAGGCGTTGAACTTTGCCGCCGAGAAGATCAGCATCGTCGGCGTCTGGTGGAACCGCGCAAACGTGTAGTGGCGGATGACTTCGATGAAGCGGTCGGCCACCATGATGTCGGCCGAGAAATCCGCACCATCGACCACGCCGTTCTGCAAGGCGATGAACAGCTCGCCCAGCGCCATCGGCGTCGGCTGTACGCCGACGGCCTGGTAGGATTGCACGAAGGCAGCCGTTTGCAGTACGCGCAGCTTGAGGCCACGCAACTCCTCTACGCGGGCGATGGGGCGCGAGCGCGTGCCGATGTTGCGCTCGAAGATCGCGCCGAAGCCGCCGGCGACCAGGCCATGCGCTTCCACGCGGCTCAGCACGCGCTCACCCAGCGGGCTGCGCAGCACTCGGTTGGCCTGGACGTTGTTGTCGAACAGATGCGGCAGCGACAGCACCTTGTATTCCGGCACCGTGCCTTCCATCGACACGATGCCGACGAAGCAGCCATCGATGACGCCGGTGCGCGCCGACTGGATCAGCCGCAGTTCCGTGCCGAGCTGCGCGGCCGGCGAGACGCGGATCTGCGCGGCGCCATTGGTGCGGGCCGTGACCAGCTCGGCCAGCTTGCTGGCGGCGATGTGGTAGAAGCTGCGCTCGTTGAGCACATGGCCGATGGTTATTTCGGTGACGCGGCCCTGCGCGCGCGCCACCCAGGGCGCGGCAAGAAGGACGCCGGCCGTGCCGAGGCCCGTCAGTGTTGTACGACGCGTAATCATGGTTTCGCTCTCCCGTTCAGAGGTTGTGGCTTGGCATCATCCCAGCAGCGCCAGCGACAGCGCGGGCACGTAGGTGATGATCAGGATGTCCAGTACCAGTACGGCGAGGAAGGGCAACAGCGGGCGCGTCAGCTCCTCCATCGAGATCTTGGCGATGGCGCATGAGATGAAAAGGTTTGCACCGACCGGTGGTGTGACCATGCCGATCGCCGTATTGACGATCATGATGAGCCCGAAATGCACCGGGTCGATCCCCAGCTGCACGGCCACCGGGTGGAACAGCGGGCCGAAGATCAGGATGGCGGGCAGGGGCTCGAAGAAGATGCCGATGACCAATAGCGCCACGTTCACCAGCAGCAGGAACACCATCGGGTTGTCGGAGATCCCGCGCAGCGCGGCGAGGATGATGTCGGGCGCGCGCAGCAATGCCAGCACATAGGCAAGGATGGCGGTGAAGCTCACGATCACCATCACCACGGCCGAAGTGACAGCCGCCTGGCGAAAAATCTTCGGCACGTCGCGCAGCCGCAACTCGCCATAGACGAGCGTGCCGACGATCAGCGCGTAGAACACCGCGATGACCGCGGCCTCGGTCGGCGTGAAGACGCCGCCATAAATCCCGCCCAGCACGATCACCGGCATCAGCAGCGCAGCCCAGGCGCGCTTCACCGCCACTGCCACCCCGCGCAACCAGGGGCCGAGGCGGAAGCGCTGCACCTGGCCATAACCGCGCAGCTTGCTGATGACGAGGCAGGTCGCGATCAGCGAACCGCCGATCAGCAGCCCCGGCAGGATGCCGGCGATGAACAGGTCGATCACCGAAATGCCTGTCAGCATCGCGTAGATCACCATCGGCACCGAGGGCGGGATGATCACGCCGAGCTCGGCCGAGGAAGCGACCGTCGCCGCCGCGAAGCCGCGCGGATAACCTTCGCGGCGCATCTGCGGGATGAGCGTGGAGCCGACCGCCGCCGCGGTGGCCGCCGAGGAGCCGGAGATGGTGCTGAACATCATCGAGGTCAGCACCACCGACGCCGCCAGCCCGCCGCGCAACCAGCCAAGCAGCGCCACCGCCACATCGACAAGGCGCGAGGCGATGCCGCCGTGCTGCATCAGCAGCCCCGAAAGGATGAATAGCGGCACGGCGAGCAGCACGAAGCTGTCCGTCGCCTCGAAGATGATCTGCGGCAGCGCGATGAAGGGAATGCCGCGATCGGCGAGTGTCGCCAGTGGCGCCATGCCGAGCGCGAAGGCGATCGGCACGCCGAGCGCCAGCAACACCATCAGCAGTACGAAGGAAATCGTCACGCGCGCTTTGCCCCGGGCGGTGTCATGATCAATCGATCGCCTGCTCGACGCCGATGGAGCGAATATCCGCGCGCGTCGTCCAGGCTTCGAGCATCAGGCCGATGGTGTTCACCACCATCCAGGCAGCGCCTACCGGGATGGCCGCGTAGATCCAGTGCATCGGCAGGCGCATTACCGGGCTCGACTCGCTGCGGCCGAACTCCACGAAGGTCCAGCCGACCTGCACCAGCAGCAGGAAGAAGGCGAGGCAAAGCAACAGCGACAGGTAGCGCGCCGCCTGGCCGAACAGGCCCGGCAGGCGAGACACCGCGAAATCCAGCGCCATCAACTGCGCCTTGCGGCAGCCATACGCCGCGCCGAGGAAAACCATCCAGCACAGCAGATACCGCGCCAGCTCCTCGGTCCAGGAGGCGCGGACGTCGAGGCCGATGGCCGTGAGCACGAAGCGCACCAGCACCTGGATGAACACGATCACGGCGACGACGGCGAGCAGCGCCGCGAGCGACCAGCCCAGCAGGCGATTCAGCCCGTCGATGATCCATAGCCCGACGCGCATGCCGCCCCCGATTTGCCCGAACTATCCTAGGCAGACGCCCGACATCACGGCAAGGTGTTCGCTGATAGATATAGAGAACCGCCATGCGAACGGATTCAGGCCGCCTCGAGGGCCGCATCATCCTGTTGACCGGGGCCTCCAAGGGCATCGGTGCGGCAACGGCGGCGGAACTCGCGGCGAGCGGTGCGCTGATCGTCGCGCACTACAACACCGACCGCGCCGGCGCAGAGCGTGCGCTGTCCGACGTTGCGGAAGATCGGCGCATCTTCCTCCAGGCCGATGCGGGCGATCCGGCGTCGATGGACGGGTTATGGGCGGCGGCCGAGGCCTGGCGCGGGCGCATCGATGCCGTGGTGCTGAACGCGGCCACCATGGTCGCCGGCGGCGGCATCGCCGAGCCGGTCGAGGAATGGGACGAGGCCTGGGATATGCAATGGCGCGTCAACGTGCTCTCCCCCACGCGGCTGATGCGCCACGCCGTGCGCCACTTCCTGTCGCGCACGCCGGAGGAGGGCCCGCGGGGCGTGCTGGTCACGCTATCCTCCTGGGCGGCGCAGCGCGGCGTCACCAATCCGGCGATGATCGCCTATGCGGCGAGCAAATCCGCCGTGAAGGCTGCCGCGCAGACCATCGCGCGCGGCTACGCGGCGGAGGGCATCCTCAGCTACGTCATCGCGCCCGGCGTGGTGCGCACCCGCATGTCAGAGGACTTTGCGGCAACGCAGGGCGGCGAGGGCAAGGTCACGGCCATGCTCGCGATGGGCGAATGGGTGCCACCCACCGATATCGCACGCACCGTGGCCTTTCTGTGCGAGGGGCGCGTCCGGCATCTCTCCGGCGCGACCCTCGACATCAATGGCGCCACCTACATCCGGTGACGCGCTCAGGCCGCCTTGCTGGCGCCGAACTGGTCCATCAGCCGGTCCAGCTTGTGCAACAATGGCACCAGCCGCGCGATCTGGCGCTGGCCCTCGTCGCCGAGCGAGCGGAAGCTGGTGATGGGCGGGCGCACATCGCCGACCGGATAGCCCGCCGCGGCGGCCAGCGCCTTCGAATAGCATTGGTGGCCGTACAGCGGATGACCCTCCTGGATGATCGCCGTCATCTCCTCCAGCACGTGCTGGATGGCGATGGCCTCGCGCACGCGCCCGGCCTGCAGCAGCGGGAACAGCGCGGTCGAGGCGCGCGGTGCGTAGTTGCCGTAGGGATCGACATAGCCCACGGCGCCGAGCTTGAAGCTCTCCACCACGCGCTCGCCGGCGAAGACGTTCATCACGCCCTCGGTCGCCTCGATGATGTCGAAGACGCGGCCGACATCCATGCTCGCTTCCTTGATGTAGCGGATGTTCGGCAGGTGCCTGGTCAGCTTCGCGACCAGCTTCGGCTTCATGTCCACATGCGTGGTGAAGGGGTTGTTGTAGAGCATGATCGGCAGCGAAACCGCCTCGCAGATCGCGGCGTAATAGGCGAAGATCTCGTCTTCGGTCGGCGTGTAGTAGTAGGGCGGCGCGATCATCAGCCCATCAGCACCCAGGCGCTCGGCCATCTTCGCGTAACGAACGGCGGTGGGCGTGTGGGCGTTCGTCGCCCCCACCATGACGCTCATCTTGCCGGCGCAATGGGCGACGGTGGCGCCGACCAGCTCCTCCCGTTCGGCGTCCGAAACCGTCAGGAACTCGCCTGTCGTGCCGAGGATGATCACACCCGCCACGCCGCTGTCGTGCTGCCAGTCGAGGAAGCGCTTGAGGCTGTTCACGTCGATGGCGCTGCCATCCTCGGTGAAGGGAGTGACGGTGACGGTGTGGCAACCGCGGAATTGTTTCGCCATGGCGGGGTGCATCCTCTCGCAACGCTGCGGGGCGCTTCGCGTCCCCATCTCCGTCGCTTATAGACGATGTTACCGGCAATTCACCATCCGGGGGAGAGTTGATGCAGGGTGAGGCGGATGTCGCCGTGATCGGCGGCGGGCTGATCGGCATGGCCGCCGCCTACCATCTGGCTCGCGACGGCGGCGCGCGGGTGGTGGTGTTCGAGCGGGGCGAGATCAACGCGGCCGCCTCGGGCAACAACTCCGGCAGCATCCATGCGCAGATCCCGGTCGAGCCCTTCCTCAATAAGGGCGAGGAATGGGCGATCCGCTTCGCCCCCACGCTGCGACTGATGATGGCCGGCATCGCGCGCTGGCGCGAATTGCCCGAGGAACTCGGCACCACCGAGCTCGAGATCGCAAATCGCGGCGGCCTGGTGATGGCGCGCAGCGCGGCCGAGATGGCGATGCTCGGCCGCAAGAGCGCCATCGAGCTTGCGCAGGGGCTGGAGACGGTGCTGCTCGGACGCGACGAGTTGCTCGGCCTCGCACCCTACCTCGCGCCGGATGTGGTCGGCGGTGCCTTCTGCGCCATCGAGGGCAAGGCCAATCCGCTCAACGCCACCTTCGCGCTGGCGCGGGCGGCGCAGGCGCATGGTGTGGAGATCCGACGCCGCACGGAGGTCACCGGGCTGATGGCGGAAGGCACGGGCTGGCGTCTTGCCACCAGCGCCGGCGAGGTCCGCGCGCGCCGCGTGCTGAATTGCGCGGGGGCCGAGGCGGGGCGCATCGCCGCCCTGCTCGGCCTCGACCTTCCCATCGAGGCGCATCCGATCCAGGTGACGGTCACCGAGCGCGCCGCACCCTTCATGCCGCATCTGGTCTATTCCGCGGCGGACCGGCTTTCGCTGAAGCAGAGCGCGGCCGGCAGCGTGCTGATCGGTGGCGGCTGGCCGGCGCTGCTGCACCCGGTCACAGGCCTGCCGGTGGTGAGCGAGGAGTCGCTGTTCGGCAATCTGCGACTGGCACTGGGCGCGGTGCCCGCCATCGCGAGGCTGCGCGTGGTGCGGAGTTGGGCCGCGATCGTCAACGGCACGCAGGATTGGCGCCCGATCCTGGGCGAGATGGCGCCGGGCGCCTTCATCTGCTTCTTCCCCTGGATGGGCTTCACCGCGGGGCCGCATGTGGCGCGGCTGGTGGCGGAACTCGTGCTGGGGCAGCGCCTTGCGACGGACCCTGAGATCGCAGGCTTCGCCCCCTGCGCTACGACAGCCTGATCAGCTCCAACCCGCTGCAGCGGATCACCGTGCCGTCCGGCGAGAGGATTCTGTCCCGGGGCATCAATGTTGGCGATGGCGGCACGAGGTCGCGCCTTTGTCAGCCCGCCTGTTGAACAAGCCCTCAGGAAACGCGTGGCACCACCGTGGCGTCGAGGATGGCTGCGTGCAGGTCGAGCAGCCGGACCGGCTTAGGCACATGCGCGGCGAAGCCGGCGCTCAGGTAGCGCGCACGCTCGCCTTGCCGCGGGGGCGAACAGGCGAGGATCGGCAGGCGTCCCGCGGTGCCGAGTGCGCGGATGCACCGCGCCGTCTCGAAGCCGTCGGGCGCGGTCAGCTCCATGTCGAGCAGCACGAGGTCGAAGGCTTCCTCGCGCAGGGCCGCCACCGCTGCCACGCCATCTGGCGCGGTGTCGGCCGCATGGCCGAGCTGGCGCAGCAGCGCCACCGCGGCGCTGCGCGCGGCCGGCAGGTCATCGACCACGAGCACGCGCAACGATGGCGCGGGGATCAGTGCCGCCGGCGCTACGGGGCCTTGCGCCAGGGCCAGCGGAATTTCGAACCAGAAGGTGCTGCCCTGGCCAACGATGCTGTCAAAGCCGATGCGCCCGCCCATCAGCTCCGCCAACTGCCGGCTTATGGCCAGTCCAAGCCCGCTGCCGCCGAAGCGCCGGGTGGTCGAAGTCTCGGCCTGGCCGAAGCGCTCGAAGACGCGCCCGCGTGCCTCCTCGGCGATGCCGATGCCGGTGTCGCTGACCTGCACCGCCAACACGCCGCCTTGGGGGCCGGGCTGCCAGCCTACGCGCACCGTCACCTTGCCGCGCGCGGTGAATTTCAGCGCATTGCCCACGAGGTTCATGAGCAGCTGTGCCACGCGCGTGCGGTCCGCCAGCACGACCTCAGGCAGATGGGGTGCGAGGTCGAGCCGCCAGCCGACGCCCTTTCGCGCCGCCGCGGCCGCCAGCGGACCTAGAGGTTCCTCGATCAGGGCGCGCATCGACACCGGCATCGGCTCGATGTCGAGCCGCCCTGACTCCAGGCGCGAGATGTCGAGAATGTCGCTGATCACGGCCAGCAGGATGCGCCCGCTTTCCAAGATCACCTGCACCGCTTCGCGGTCCTGGTCCGACAGATCGGAATCGGCCAGCACCTGCGCCATGCCGAGGATGCCGTTCAGGGGGGTACGCACCTCATGGCTGATATTGGCCAGGAATTCGCTTTTGGCCCGGGTCGCGACTTCGGCCAGGTCCTTGGCGTCGCGCAGTTGCGCCTCGCGTGCCTGGGCTTCAACGAGCAGGCGGCGCTGCGCGGCCTCGCTCGATTCGAGGGCCAGCAGGCGGGCGCGCATTGCCTCGGCCATGTCCAGGAAGGTGGCGGTCAGGCGCGCCACGTCATCGGTGCCGCGCGGGGTGAGCGTTGCGTCGTAGTGGCCCGAACGGATCGCACCCGCGGCCTGCTCCAGCCGCCGCAGGGGACGAAACAGCCAGCGCGAGCCGAGCTCCACCGCCGGCACCAGCAGCGCGAGGCAGATCAGCGCCGCTGTCATGCCGCGCAGCAGCAGCGCCTGATGCGCCTCGTCGATCGGCGCGCGGGACAGGCCGAACAGCAGCGTGCCCAGCGGTTGACCGGCCACTTCCAGAGGTACGGTGTAGAGCTGGCGCTCGGTCCCGTCGGGCAGGCGCAAGATGCCGCGATGCGGCTGGGGCAGTGGATCGGCGCCGACGCGCCAGCCCTCGGCCGCAACCGGCTGCCCGCGCACATCGAGCAGGACCATGTGGGTGAAGGCCGCATCGGCCACCGCCTCGGCGAAGACTGCGCGGATGGTGGCGAAGTCGCGCTCCGCGAGGGGGGCGGTCAGCGCCGCCTGCAGAATCGGCTTGGTCGCCTCGGCACGGGATTCAAGCTGGGCGTCGAGCGCTTGCAGGAGCATGCGGTCCTGCACCAGGGTCAGGGCAAGCGCGAGGGTCGCCATGGCCAGCGCCGCAAGGCCGAACAGCTTGAGGCGAAAGGAGAGGCGGCCCAGCATGCCTGCGGCGGATTCCGTGCTGCTCAGGTGTTGGAAAGAAGGCGCCGCGTCTCCGCAACCACGGGATCGAGTTCGGCGAGGTCCTCGGTCGTGACGCGGCGAATGGTCTGGAAGCCGGTCCCGGCGAAGAAGCGCTGGCCTTCCTCGGTGTCGGGCAGCAGCGCCAGGCAATTGGTCAACCGCTGGGACTCGGCGGGGCCGATACTGGTGCCGAGCAGCATGAGAAAGCCCGGCACGCGGGAGAATTCCTTCCAGACCACCAGCGTGTCGCGCACATCGGCGCGGATGGCGTTGAACTCGCCGCGGCTCATCACGGCAAGCGGCGTGTCGGGGCCGGTCAGAAGTTGAGCCAGGCTGTCCTCATTTCGAGCGTGCACGGGGGTCACCTGCTGCCCAACCTCGAGGCCCTGGCCGCGAAGCCAGTGGGTGAAGGTGAGCGCTACCAGCGATTGCGGGTTGGTCATCGCCACGTTGCGGCTGCGCAGCGTGTTGATGTCGTTCATCGGCCGGCTGCGGTGGGTGACCAGCAGCCCGGGTATTCGGGGTTCGTAGATCGCCACCGGGCGCAGTCCGCCATCGAGCTGCGCGACCCGGCCGAGATTGGCAGCGGTGACCACGAGTCCGAAGGCGCCGGCGAGGGTGCGCTCATGGAAGGCCTGCAGGCTCGGCGCCGTGACGATCTCCACCGGGCGCGACAACTCACGCTCGAGAAAGCTCCGAAAAGGCTGGTACTGCGCGAGCAGCACACGTGCGCTGACATTCGGCATGACGCCGAATTGCAGGGTACCGGCACCCTGCGCCCGAGCGCTGCCGGCAAACCAGGGCGAGGCCAGCGTCGAGGCCAGGGTCGAGGCCAGGGCTCCGAGCAGGGTGCTGCCCAGCCCGCGGCGCGTCGTCGGACCTGGAAACCGGCGCAGGGTGTGTTCCTGGGATGCGCCAGGCAGGGAGCTCGGGCAGGGATGCATCACGGCCGTTTTCTCGCTTCCTCGGTCAAACAGAACATCAAAGATATTTTTACACAAATTTCCGCGAAATGCAGCCATGCAAAACGTCTTTGGTGCAAGGCTTCGCGCGAAAGACCGAAATGGCCTTGATGCGACAGGGGGAAGGGGCGATGTGAGGGCCATCATGCCCAGAATCGACAAATCTCTGCTCGCGACCCTGCCAGTCCCCTTCCGGCGACTCGCCGGGCTCTGGCTGCTCGGCCTCACCTTATGGCTTGCCAGCGCGGTCGCGCTGTTCCGGTGATGTTGCGGCCGGAAGATCTGCGCTCGCGCCATACGGAGCCGCTGCGCGTGAAGCTGGAGGCGCGGTTCAGCCGTTTCCGCGCCGGCACGCGCGGGCTGCTTCTGCCACTGTTCACCTGGCCGCTACTGTTCGATCTGGTGGTGGAGGTGGTGCAGGGCGATTCACGTGGCGTGGTGGCCGCATTGCTCGGCCTCGGCCTGCCGCTGCTCGCGGTGCGTCAGTTGCGGCGCGGACGAGTGGGCGATACGGCGCGCGCCGCCGTGCTGATGGCCGTGGCGACGGGCCTCGTGGCCCTTCTCGGCGGCAAGCTGTCGCCTCTGATTGCGCTGATGCTGGCCGGCGGTGCCTGGCTCGGCACCCGCCTGCTCTATGACGGGGCCGTGCAGGAGGTCGAACCGCCCGCCGCCCCCGCGCCGCCACCGCCGCCAGGTCCATTGGCGGAGTCTGAGGCGCGCCTCGCCCGGCTGCGCGAGGTGGGCGAGGCGCGTCTCGCCCCGGTGCTGGTCAGCATGGCGGCGGTGCTGGAGGACCTCTCGGCCCGGCCGGAGCGCCTGCCGCTGGCGCGGCGCTTCCTGACCGTGCATCTCGACGGGCTGGAACGCATCGCCGACCGTCTCGCCGCCGGCGCCGAGCCGCCGGAGGGCCTCAACCAGCTTCTGCTCGACCTCCAGGGCGCCGCGGAGGGCCTGATCGCCCGGCTGCGGGCCGAGGAAAGCGCTGCCCTCGACATTCAGGTGAAGGTGCTGGCCGACCGCCTGCGCCAGGAAGGCTATGCATGAGCACAATCACCCCCACCGTGCCGGCACCCGCCGTGATCGCGGAGCTCGCGCGGCGGATCGACCTCAAGGACCCCGGCTCGATCCTGCGCTTCGGGCAGCAGACCCAGACCCAGGCGCAGGCCGCCGCCGACGCCATGCTCGAAGGGGCACGCAACCAGGAGACCGGGGAGGCCGGGCGCACGCTCTCCTCCCTGCTGTCCACGCTGCGCGGCTTCGACGTGACGAAGCTGGATGAGAAGCCCGGCCTGCTGGCGCGGCTGTTCACCAAGGCGGGCGCCGAGGTCACCGGCATCATCCAGAAGTACGAGACGGTGAAGGACCAGATCGAGGCCATCGGCGACCGGCTCGACACCCATCGCACCCGGCTGCTCGAGGACGTGGAGCGGCTGGAGCGGCTGTATCAGGCGACGCTCGACTGGTTCCACGCGCTGGGCGAGCACGTCGCTGCCGGCGACAGCGTGCTGGCGCGCACCGATGCCGAGGCAATTCCGGCGCTGGTCGCCGAGCTGGCTGCCAACCCGACCGATGATTTGCTGCCGCAGCGGCTGCGCGATTTACGCGGGGCGCGCGATGAACTGGATCGCCGCGTGCATGACCTTCGCCTGACGCGCCAAGTGGCGATGCAGGCGCTGCCCTCGATCCGACTGATCCAGGAGAACGACAAGGCGCTGGCCAGCAAGATCCACTCCGTGATGGCCAATACCGTGCCATTGTGGCGCCAGCAACTGGCCCAGGCGCTGGCCATCCACCGGATGCGCGAAGCCGGCACGGCGGTGAAGGAGGCCACCGACCTCACCAACAAGCTGCTCACCGCGAATGCCGAAACACTCCGCCGCGGCAACCTCGAAGCGCGCACCGAGCTGGAGCGCGGCGTGTTCGACCTCGACGCGGTGCAGAAGGCCAATGCCGCGCTGGTTGCGACCATCGAGGACAGCCTGCGCATCGCCGACGAGGCCCGTGGCCAGCGGGCGCGCGCGACGGAGGAACTCGCAAAGCTCGAAGCCGATGTCCGGCGCGCGCTCAGCCAGGCCAAGGCGACACCCGCCAAGCCCTAAGACACCCGCCAGGCCCCAAACGGTGCCGGGACGGGCGGGCTGCTCAGCCGCGCCGGCCGAGCAGCCCGGCCAGAGCCCCGAATCCGCCGCCGCCACCGCTGCTGCCCAGTGCGCGCAGCAGCGCTTCCATGCCCGCGCCCTGGGGCAGTTCGGCGGCGTCCTGCGGCAGCCGGCCCTGTGGCGTCATGGCGTCGATCACCACCGGCAGAAGGCTGGCGAGCATGCCGGCGAGGCCCTGGCCGCTCATGCCGGTCTGCCGGGCGAGGCTTTCCACCTCGTCCCGGCCGAAGGCGGCCGTCACGGCCTCCGGCGCCAAGGCCTCGTTCGCGCCGAGGCCGATCCAGCTCTCCACCTGCGGGCCCAGCCCGGCCTGGCGTAGCCGCTCCGCCACGCCGCCGAGGCCCGCGAGCGGCGCTTCGCCGTCGCCGAGCAACTGGCCGAGCAGCCCGCCAAGCCCGCCGCGCGTCTGCACCTGTGCCGCCTGGCCCTGCAACACGCCGGCCAGCATCCGGCCCAAAATATCGCTCACGCCCCATCGCTCCACCATTGATTGGGCAGAGCATGCCGGGCCGGCGAGAAACTGGCGAGGGGGCATGGTGAAAGGCGCGAGATCAGGCATTTCTGCGGTGCCTCCGGGGGGTGCGCTGATGGCGATGCGACGGGCGATCTCGGCCGCGGCGGCCGCGGCGCTGGTGCCCGACGGCGCGAGCGTGATGATCGGCGGCTTCATGGTCGAGCGCCCCGGCGCAGCAGGGAGAGCCGCGTGATGGCCGCGAAGGAGATCATCGCGCGGCGCGTGGTGGTGGACATGCAGCATGCCGTGCGGGGCGAGTCGAAGATCGTGCCGGGATCACCCCGCCGGCCACCGCCAGCCGGCGCGTGAGCCTTATCGTCACCGACCTCGCCGTGCTGGAGCCGACGGATCAGGGGCCGTTGCTGCGCGAATGCGCGCCGGGGGTGAGCATCGGCGAGAATGCGCGCAGGCTGCGTGGGCAGATCTGCGAAGGGCTCGGCTTCCTGGGCGTCAGGCTGAACGCCGCGCGCAACGCAACCAATTCGGCCGAGATCTCGCCCCCCGGCGCCCCGGTGCGCGTGCTGGTGCGCCGCACGGGGGAGGAGGCGATGATCGCCCGCCATACCCGGGCGGTGCTGGCGCAAGCCGGCGCAACGGGGTAGGGAGCCCGCCCCAGCAGCGGCCCGGCGGGGCGACTCCAGACCAGGGAACAGCATCAGCGCATGACAATCGCGATCGAGATGGGACGCGCGCCGGGCGGCGAAGCGGCGACGCTCGACCTCGAGGAACTGCTCTCGACCCGTCTGCTCGTGCAGGGCAATTCGGGCTCCGGCAAGTCGCACCTGCTGCGCCGGCTGCTGGAACAGAGCGCGCCCTGGGTGCAGCAGGTGGTGATCGACCCCGAGGGCGATTTCGTCACCCTCGCCGATCGCCACGGCCATCTGGTGATCGATGCCGCCGACCACACGGAGGCGATGCTGGCGCGCGTGGCCGACCGTGTGCGGCGGCACCGCGTCTCGGTCGTGCTGAACCTCGACAGCGTCGAGGCGGAGGCGCAGCTGCGCTGTGCGGCGGCGTTCCTGTCGGGCCTGTTCGACGCGGATCGCGATACCTGGGCGCCCGTGATGGTGGTGGTGGATGAGGCGCAGCTTTTCGCCCCCGCCACGGCCGGCGAGGCCTCCGATGAAGCGCGCCGCGCGGCGCTCGGCGCCATGACCAACCTGATGTGCCGCGGCCGCAAGCGCGGGCTCGCCGGCGTCATCGCCACGCAACGCCTCGCCAAGCTCGCGAAGAACGTGGCGGCCGAGGCGTCCAACTTCATGATGGGCCGCACCTTCCTCGACATCGACATGGCGCGCGCCGCCGACCTGCTCGGCATGGAGCGGCGCCAGGCGGAGATGTTCCGCGACTTGGCGCGCGGCCATTTCGTGGCGCTCGGCCCGGCGCTGTCACGCCGGCCGCTCGCGATCCGCATCGGCACGGTCGAGACCGCTTCCCGCAGCGCTGGCCCGCTTCTGCTGCCACCGCCAAGTAGCGCCGACGCCGAGGCGGCGCGCGACTTGGTGATGGCCGCGCCGGAGCCCGAGGTACCGCGCGCACCACAGCGCCGCGCGTCGCGCCCGCCGCCGCCCGATATTCTGGTGCAACTCGCGCAGTATCGCCCACCAGCCGCGGCCGAATCGATCCCCACCGAGCCACCCAGTGCCGAGGAGACCGCCGAGCGCGGCCGCAAACTCGATATCCTGCTGCGCCAGGTGGTGGCGGATCCCGAGGCCGCGCTGCGCCCGGCGAGCGTGCTGTACCAGGATTTTCTCGTGCGGCTGCGCATTCATGAGGTGGCGGACCCGCCGGAACTGCCGACCTTCCGCCGGATGCTCGCCACCGCGCGTTCCGGCATCTCGCCCGAAGTTGCGACCGGCGAGGCCTGGCTGCGCGCCGTGGCGCGGGCCGAGGTGCTGCCGGAGGATGCGCAGGGCATCTATCTGCTGCTGGCGCGGCACGCGCTGGAAGGGCTGGCCTGTCCCCCGGACGCCACCATTGCGCGCGCCTACGGCACGCATTCACCAGGCCGCGCGCGGCGATTGCTGGCCTGGATGGAGGAACGCAAGGCCATCGTCTGCCGCACCGAGCGCGGCGGGCGGCGGGTGATTGCGATGGTCGGCCTGGGGTGGGAAACCGCACCGGGCGAACCCGACGGGGTGGCCTAACCGAGCCCGAGAATCTTTCGCAGCCGGGCTTTAAAGCGCGGCGACATCCTGCGCGTGGCTGCGCCGGTGACGCTGCCGAGCACCGGCGCGGCGCGCGCCGCCTCCAGCAACGCGGACATCGACAGCGCCCAGCGTGTCCGCGACAGGAATTGGTCGTAATGGTAGCTGCCCCACAGCGACTGCTCGGCCATGATGGCCAGCGCCGAACTCGGCGTGCCCGGCACGGCCAGCGCCGCGCGGTTCTCTGGCAGCACCGACGCCAGCCGGGCTTCGAGCGTCAGGGCGGGGGCGATCGTTTTCTCCAGCAGGAAGCACCAGCTGCGGCCGGGCAGGGGGCTCGCCACCAGGCCGAGCGGCTTGGCCAGGTGATTGACGGCCTCCATCGTCCAGGCCGTGATGTGCCCGCGCCCGAGCGGGTCGAGGTAGCCCGGGTCCTCCTCCCGCGCGAAGGCGGCGAGGCCGGTATTTACCATCACGCAGGCATCCGGGCGGAATACCTTGGCCAGTTCGGCAAGCAGGCCCTGCACCATGCGCGGCGTCAGGTGCTCGAACACCTCCATGCACAGGCCGGCATCGAAACTGTTTGGCGGATAGTCGCCAAGGCGGCCGAGACGGTAGTTCGGATGGCGGCTGCGCGCCTCCTCCGAGGGCGGGAACAGCTCGATCCCATGCACCATGCCGGCCAGATGCGGCGCCAAGGTGGAGATCGCATCGAGGAAGTAGCCGGGCCCGGTGCCGATATCGAGGAAGCGTTGGACCGGACGCCGCGCGCAGAGAAACACCTCCGCGGCGCGCGCGATGCCCACGCCCCAGGCGCGTTCGCGTGCGGCGATGACCTCGCTGCTCCAATAGGTGTCGGCATATTCGAAGACCGGCTCGCCGGCATCGATGCGCTGCATCGTCGCGGGTTCGATCTGCAACAATCCGCAATCGTCGCAGGCAACGAACCAATGGCCCTGGACCTCGCGATAGGGCTGCACCTTGCCGTCGCAGGCACCGCATCCCGTGCTCATCTCGTGGGCTCGACGCTGGCGAAGATGGACACCAGCGCGGCCTGCATCGCCGCCACCGAGAAATGGGCGGCGACATAGCCGGTCTGCGCCTGCGCTCGCTCCAGCCACAGCGTGTCGTCGCGCAACAGCCGCAGCGTCGCCTCGGCGAGGCCGGCGGCGGTGTCGACGATGTCGCAGACCTCGGCAAGGCCGGGCAGGCCCTGCGCGCCGACCGAGGTGGTCACCACCGGCACCCCGGCATGCATGGCCTCCACCACCTTCAGCTTCACGCCCGCGCCGACCCGCAGCGCGCAGAGCGAAACTCGCGCGGTGGCGTAGCGGCGCGCGAGTTCCTCATCCGATATGAAGCCGGTGACCTCCACGCCCTCGCCAGCCAGCGCCAATACCTCGGGCGGCGGGTTGGAGCCTGCAAGGACGAGCCGCGTGCCGGGCAAGGCGCGGCGCAGCAACGGCAGGATATCCTTCGCCAGCCACAGCGCGGCATCGACGTTGGGCTGGTGGCGGAAGCCGGCCACAAAGATCACGCTGGCTTCGGGCGGTGCGGCCTGCGGCACAATCGGCGGCGGCAGCGCATAGGCGGCGATCGCCTGGGCACGCACGCCGGGCTCCAGCGCGCGCACCTGCGCGGCTTCCTCCTCCGAGGGATAGAGAACCTGGTCAACCATCCGCCAGGTGCGGCGCTCGAGCTCCTGCATCTGCTCGATCGCCTCGCGTTTCAGCGGATTGTGCATGGCGCCGGGCTGGAGCTTCATCCGCGCGAAATGCAGGTCATGCCCGTAGAAGACGATCGGTGCACGGCAATGCGCGCGAAGCGGGCCCAGCATTTCCACCGCGATGCCCGGTCGAGAGAGCAGCACCTCATCCACCTCGGCACCATTGGCGGCGATCCAGCTTGTGAAATCGCTGACCCAAGGGCGGTAGAGTACCTCGACCCCGCGCTGCTGCAGCGCTTCGAGATAGCCGGGCGTAGGGTAGAGGTTGGCGGGGAAGAACTTCACGACGCGACCCGTGGCGAGCAGCGCGTCGATGAAGGCGAGCATGGTGCGGGAGCCGGCATCGCGATCCGGTTCGGGGATGTAATGGTCAATCACCAGCGTGACTTTACGGCCCACTGGGTGGCCCGCTGGGTGGCCCAAGTGGCGATCGCCGGCGCGGTCCCGGGCGCGGAGGATGCGCTGGCCGGGGGCGAAGGCCTCACGCTCCAGCGTCTCACGCCAACGGACAAGCAGCTTGTGCGTGTTGGTCACCTGATGCGCCTTGACGCCCGATCGCGTGTCGGTGCCGTGCGAGGCGCCCTCATGGTGGATCACCATCGCCTGCGGCTGGTAGAGTACTTTCCACCCGGCAGCACGCAGGCGGAAAGCAAGGTCGCTGTCCTCGCAATAGGCCGGCAAAAAATGTTCGTCAAAGCCGCCCATCTCGGTCCAGCGCGCATGCGGCAGCATGATGGCGGCGCCGGAGATGTAGTCGACCTCACGCACATAGTTGTATTCGGGCTTTCGCGGATCGTCGCGGTTGCCGTAGTTCCAGCCCGTGCCGTCGCGCCACATGATGCCGCCGGCCTCCTGCTGCACGCCATCAGGATAAAGCAGACGCGCGCCGACCATGCCGGCATCGGGTCGCGCCTCGAGCAGTCGCACCAGCGCATCGATGGCGCCGGGCATCACCTCGGTATCGTCGTTGAGGAAGAACAGGAATGCGCCACGTGCCTCGGCCGCGGCGGCGTTGCAGGAGCGCAGGAAGCCGAGATTCTGCGTCCGCTGCGTGAAGCGGATGCCACGCACCTGCGCGAGCGACGCTACGCGTGGATCGCCGGAAGCGTCATCGACCAGCAGCACCTCAAAGGCGACCGCCGGCGGCGCCGCGGCCAGCGAGGCGAGGCAGCGCAGGGCGTGGTCCACCTGGCCATAAGTGGGGATGATGATCGACACGCGCGGCGTATCCGTCATCGGTGGCAGCGCGATGCTGGCGGGGTCTGGCACCGGATCGATCGCGGGCGGCAGCTTCAGCGCGACGCGCATATCCTCGCCCCCGGGCGCAAGGCCGGCGAGGGAGGCGCGATAGGCGCGGCGCTCGGCCAGACGGGCCGGCAGTTGGAAGGTCAGGCTCCAAAAGGCCACGCGCACCACGCTTGCACCCAGGCGGCCCAATGCGGGGAATTGCCGCGCAAGCACGCGCAGCGGAGCAGTCAGGCGCCAGAGCGTGCTGACGCGAATGCTCTCGATCACCGCGCTGAGTTCCGCTGCCTGGCGCTGCGCCGCCGCCAGCGTCGCGCGGGTTGTAGTGAGCTCGGAGTCGAGCGCCCCCTGCCGCTGGCGCGCCGCCTCCCGCTCTGCATCGGCCGCCTCGCGCTGCAGCGGCAGCGCGGCCTGGGCGTGGAACAGATCGTCGATCGAGGCGTTCTGCGCATAGACGCTGGAGCCGAGCGCAGGCAGGGGCGCATCGCTCGCCGCGGCGATCAGGTAGAATGCGCGCGACAGGCCCGGTTGGGCCTCGATCACCGCATCGCTGCGGCGATCATAGCTGCGCCAGCCATCGCCATCGCCCAGCGGCGCCATGACCGAGCCCAAGATGGTGCGCTGGCCGAGGATGCGGTGATGCGCAAAATGCCGGCCGAGCAGCGTGTCGAACTCGACCGGCGTCAGCTCCAGCACATGGTAGGGATTCGCCGGCTCCCCTGGCGCGGAATAGACGAGGCGATCGGGGGTGGAGACCAGCAGCAGCCCGCCCGGGCGCAGCACGCGCTTCACCTCGCCGAGGAAGGCTTCCTGGTCGGACAGATGCTCCAGCGTCTCGAAACTGACGACGACATCGACGCAGGCATCTGCCAGCGGCAGCGCGATGGCGTCGCCGGCGGCGAAGCGGAGGTTGTCACGGCGATAGGCGTGGGCGGCATGCAGCACGGAGGCCGGGTCGATCTCGATGCCGACCACGGAGCGCGCCACACCAGCCAGCAGGGCTGCGCCATAGCCCTCGCCGGCGGCGACATCCAGCACGTCGCGCCCGACGCACTGGTCGCGAGCCAGGCTGTAGCGGTGGAAATGCTCGAAGGCGATCTGGCCTTCCATCTCGGTGGTCATGCGTTCGCCGGTGAAGGCCAGCGCCACCTCGGCGCGCGGCACGGCGAATTGCCCATCTGCCAGGCGCCCGCCGGCCGTCATGGCCGCCCCACCTTGATCACGCGCCACAGTCATCCCACCGCCTTGCCCAGCAACACCCCACGTTTCCCTAACCGAAAGCACCCCCCCGCACAACGCTGCGCCACCTTACAGACCTTCCAGCGCCAGCAAGGCAAAGCTCGCAAGCCAATGCGCGCCCATGTAGTGGTCGTCGAGATGCGGCAGGGCTTCCGCCAGATGCGCCTGCGTTGTGGCGGCCAGCAGCGCGTGGCGCGGATCGGCTGTCGGCAGGCGCTGGGCAAGCTGCCGCCAGCACCAGGCGCGGGAGAGGTTCAGCCCATCCAGATGTACAATTCGCCCGTCAGTGCGGTCCGCCACCCTGGCCGGGGTGAACAGGCTGGCGGGATCGCGCTTGGCGAGGCGTGGCAGGAAGCGGTCGAGCCAACCGGCGAAATCTTCCCCCGGCAGCAGCCTCGCCATGCACAGCGCCTCGGCCAAGGCGGGCGAGAGGAAATCCTCGCCCGAGGGCTCCCAGGCCTGGCAATCGGTATCGCCGCCGTACCAACGCTGCGCCGTCGCCCTGAACAGCTCCAGCAGCGCTGTGTCGTGCCGCGCCGCCCAATCGGCCGAGAGCGTCAGGGCGAAGGCGCTGTTGCTGTGCATCCCGGGGCGGAGCGGGTAGGTGGCGCGCGGCAACCAGGCGTGGAAACGAACAGCGAAATCCCTGGCCAGCGGCGCCAGGGCTGCGGCCCAGTGCGGCTCCTCCAGCGCCTCCAGCGCCGTGTGCAACGCAAGCAGCCAGGCCCAGCCATAGGGCCGTTCGAACCCCGCCGTGCCGGGCCGGGCGAGGTAGGCCCGCTCGCCCGCCACGGCATCGGGCGAGAAGGCCGCGTCGAAACGGGCCCGGATGGCGGCGGCACGCTCTGGCAGATGCGGCAGCAGCCGCGCCAGCAGCCAATGCGTGTGGACCGAGGAATGCCAATCGAAACTGCCGAAGAACACGGGATGGAGTTGGCGCGGCGGCAGCAAATCCGCCGGCCCGGTCAGCAGGTGGTCGAGCCTCGTCGGCCATTCCTGCGTGACATGGCAGAGCGCGATGTCAGCGAGGCGCCGCGCGAGGAGAGGATCGAGATGCATGAGGGCTCCGCTGCCGGTCACGGACAGGACAGCACCGGACCGGCCCCTCGACAATCAGGCGGTGATCGGGGATTCTGGCTTTACAGGACCGCTCGGAAAAATGCCGGACGCCGGTCCACAAGCAGGAGTCCGCCATGAGCGCCGAAAAAACCGCGGAGACCGCCGCCGAACTCGCCGCGCGCCGTGCGGCCGAAGTTGCCGCGCGTCGCGCGGCGGCGAATGCCGAAAAGAAGCAGGACCAGGCCGCCAAGCGCGCTGCCGCGGCCGAAGCGCTCGCCGCACCGCGCCAGGCGCGGGAGGCCAAGGTCATTGCCGTCACGGCGAAGCGGGAACAGGCCGCGGCCAAGGCTGCCGCCCAGGCAGCCGGCCTCGCCGCCAGGGAAGCGAAGGCGGTGAAACGGCAGGCGGCGGAGGCCCGCAAGGCCGCACGCGCCACCGCCCAGGCAGCCCGTCAGGCGATCGAGGCGAAACGCGAGCAGACGCGCACCGCCCGCACCGCCGCCATCGCGACGCGCCAACAGGCCCTTGCTGCAAAGCAGGCTGAGCGCGCGGCGCGGGACAAGGCGCGCGACGACGGCGCCGCAGCACTCGCCGAACGGCGCCGGGAGCGCGAGGCGCTTCGCGTCAGCCGCCAGGCAGCCAAGCCCGGCAAGGCCTGACCGCCCGCCGCCTCACCCGCGACGGGGGCCGCGACCCGGCGGATAGGGCCACCGCGGCTCGTTGAACTCCTGGATCTCCAGCCAGTAGCCTTCCGGGTCCTTAAAGAAGGCGGAGTAGACGCTACGCCCGCCGAGCATGTTCGGCGGTCCGTCGAATTCCACGCCGCGCGCCAGAAAGTGCGCGTAGGCGGCTTCGACGTCCTCGACGAGGAAGGTGAACATCATGCCCTTCGTGCCGCGCGGCCGGCCTTCCTTGTTGCACACGCCGAGGAAGCCTGTCGGGCTGACCTGGAACACCCGGCACACGCCCTGGTCCAGCACCTGCGGCAGTTCCAGCACGTCGCGATAGAAGGCGGCGAGGCGTTCGAGGTCGTCGGTGTAGAGCCACACCACATTCTGCTCGATGAAGATCTTTTTCCCGAGTCCGGCTTGCGCAACCATCTTTCACTCCGCTTTGCCCGCCGCATGGAACGAATGCAGCGCCATCATGCGCGCCGAGCATGCACGATGCGCGTGGGCGCGGGAACCGCGCGCGGGCGGGGGCGAGAGGCCGCTTGGCGCGCGGCCTCACAATGCCCTTATGTCGCAGAGGTTTGGCGCTGAGGCGCCACAGGAGAGACCGCCCCATGTCCATCCAACTCGGCCAGGTGGCCCCGGATTTCGAGGCCGAGACGACGCTCGGCACGCTGCGCTTCCATGACTGGCTCGGCACCTCCTGGGGCGTGCTGTTCAGCCACCCGAAGGATTTCACGCCGGTCTGCACGACCGAACTCGGCGAGACCGCGCGCCTCAAGCCGGAATTCGACCGGCGCCACGTGAAAGTGATCGGCCTGTCCGTCGATACCCTCGACCGCCACGCCGGCTGGGAGGCCGACATCGAGGCGACGCAGGGCACCGCGGTGAACTTCCCGATGATCGCCGACCCTGACAAAAAGGTCGCCGCGCTCTACGGCATGGTGCACCCCGATGCCGACCCGGCAGTGACCGTGCGTACCGTGTTCGTGATCGACCCGAACAAGAAGGTGCGGATGTTCATGGTGTATCCGCCAAGTACCGGGCGGAACTTCGACGAAATCCTCCGCGTCATCGACAGCCTGCAATTGACCGATCGGCTGAAGGTGGCGACGCCGGTGAACTGGCACCCCGGCGAGCGCGCGATCATCTCGCCCTCGATCAGCGACGAGGCGGCCAAGGCGTTGTTTCCGCAGGGTTGGGAGGCCGAGCGCCCCTATCTGCGCTGGGTCGATGTGAAGGGCTGAGCCGCGTGAGCGCGACCAATATAGCCGACGGCTTCTGGGGTGCGGTGGGGCATACGCCGCTGATCCGCCTCAAGCGCGCCTCCGCCGCCACGGGCTGCGAAATCCTTGGCAAGGCTGAGTTCATGAATCCCGGTGGCAGCGTGAAGGACCGTGCGGCACTCGGCATCCTCGCCGATGCCGTGGCGCGCGGGCTGCTGGTGCCGGGGCAGCCCGGCACGGTGGTGGAGGGGACGGCCGGCAATACCGGCATCGGCATCGCGCTGGCCGCCAATGCCAGGGGCTGGCGCAGCGTCATCGTGATGCCCGAGACGCAAAGCCGCGAGAAGATCGACTATCTGCGCATGATCGGCGCCGATCTGCGGCTTGTGCCGGCCAAGCCCTACGCCGATCCGGGCAACTACGTGCATGTCTCCAAGCGCATCGCCGAGGAGCTTGGCGCGGTCTGGGCCAACCAGTTCGACAACCAGGCCAACGCCGCCGCGCATGAGGCCACGACCGGGCCCGAGATCTGGGAGCAGACCGGCGGCGCGGTCGACGCCTTCACCTGCGCCTGCGGTACCGGCGGCACCCTGGCCGGCACGGCGCGGGCCTTGAAGGCGCGCAAGGCCAGCGTGCGCATCGTGCTCGCCGATCCGGGCGGCAGCGGCTTGTTCAACTGGGTCAAGACCGGCGAGGTGAAGGGCGAGGGCAGCTCGATCACCGAGGGCATCGGCCAGGCCGCGCGCGCGCCCGGCAACCTCGCCGCGGCGCGGGAATTCATCGACGACGCGCTGCGCGTGACCGATGCCGAGGCGCTGGAACAGGTGTTCGACCTGCAATTGCATGAGGGCATCTCGGTGGGCGGCAGCGCGGGCCTCAACGTCGCAGCTGCGATCCAAGTCGCGCGTGACCTCGGCCCGGGCCACACCGTGGTCACGATCCTGTGCGACGGCGCGGCGCGGTACCAGTCGAAGCTGTTCAATACGGCGTTCCTGCGTGAACGTGGCCTGCCCACGCCGCCCTGGTTGGAGTGAGGCGATGGAAATTCTGGAACTGGCCCGCACCATCCGCGCACGTGACCCGGCGCGGCCGAGCTGGGTGGAGGCGATGCTCTGTTACGCCGGGCTGCACGCCGTGCTGTGGCATCGCCTGTCGCATGCGCTGTGGCGGGTGGGTCTGTCCACGCTCGCGCGGTGCTCCTCGCATCTGGCGCGCTTCCTGACGGGCATCGAGATCCATCCTGGTGCCACGATCGGCCGGCGGCTGTTCATCGACCACGGCATGGGAGTGGTGATCGGCGAAACGGCTGAGATCGGCGACGATGTTCTCATCTACCACGGCGTGACCCTCGGCGGCCTGTCGGGCCAGCCCGGCAAACGCCACCCGACCATCGACTCCAACGTCACCATTGGCGCCGGTGCGCAGGTTCTGGGCCCGATCCGAGTCGGCCGCGGCGCACGTGTCGGCGCCAATGCGGTGGTGGTTTCGGAGGTCGGGGCGGGCTGCACCGTGGTCGGCATCCCGGCCCGCCCGCCGGCCGGCCAGCCCTGCGGCGATCCCTCCATCGGCTATGGCCTCACCCATCCCGAGGAAGACCCTGTGGCGGAGCAGTTCACGCAGCTGCGCGATGAACTCGCCGCATTGCGCGGCGAGGTCGCCATGCTGCGGGCGAACCAGCGCGAAGGCGTTTGACTCGTGTCCGAGGCCGGGCCAAGCCTCGCGCCGGGCAGGAGACGCAGGAATGAGTGAGGAACCGCCGGTCTTTGTCACCCGTGACGGGCCTGTGGTGCGCGCCACGCTCAACCGCCCGGCGCGGCGCAACGCCATGAACCAGGCGCTGGTCGAGGCACTGGACGCGTTGCTGGCCGACCTTAGGCAAGACTTGACGGCGCGCGTGCTGGTGTTGTCCGGCGCTGGCGGGCATTTCTGCGCGGGGCTCGACCTGACCGAAGTCGGCGCGGCGGAATCGCCCGAGGACAAGCGGCGGAACCAGCAGGCGCGCAACGCCCGCACCGGCGCGCGCTTCACGGCGATCAGCGCCTTGCCGCAGGTGGTGATCGCCGCTGTGCAGGGCTCGGCCTTTGCCGGCGGGCTCGGCTTGGTGGCCTGTGCCGATATCGCGCTGGCCTCGGCCGATGCGCGGTTCAGCGCGCCGGAGGTGCGGCGGGGCCTGGTGCCCGCGCAGATCCTGCCCTGGCTGGTCCGCCGCATGGGCCGCAGCGAGGCCACTCGGCTCGTGCTCCAGGGCCAGGTGATGGACGCGGCGGAAGCCGCGCGCGCGGGCCTCGTGCATCAGGTACTGCCCGACGCCACGGCGCTGGAGGCGGCGCTGGCCGGGGTGATCGGCGATATCCTGCAAGGCGCGCCGGGCGCGCTGGCCGAGACCAAGGCGCTGCTTGCCGCCCTCGGCCCCGTCGCCACGGCCGAGTATGCCGCGGCCGGCGCGCAGAGCTTCGCCCGCTGCGCCGCGAGCCCCGAGGCGGCGGAAGGCATCGCGAGTTTCAAGGCCCGTCGCAAGCCGGGCTGGGCACCCTGAAGGGAGAGGCAAGATGAACGCCTGCATCGTGGGTTGGGCACATACGCCCTTCGGCAAGCTCGAGGATGCGCCGGATATCGAGACGCTGTTCGGCCGCGTCGCGCGCGCCGCCATCGCCGATGCCGGGATCGAGGCCGGCGAGGTCGATGGCGCCTTCGTCGGCGTCTTCAATGGCGGTTTCACCAAGCAGGATTTCTTCGCCAGCCTGCTGTTGCAGACCGTGCCGGAGCTGCGCTTCAAGCCGACCACGCGCTACGAGAATGCCTGCGCCACCGGCAGCGCCGCGATCCATGGCGCGCTTGATTTTCTCGCAGCGAATCGCGGCCGCTTTGCCCTCGTCGTCGGGGCCGAGAAGATGACCGCGACCCCTGGCGCGCAGGTCGGCGACATCCTGCTGAGTGCCTCCTACCGCAAGGATGAGGGCGAGATTCCGGCCGGTTTCGCCGGCGTCTTCGGCCGCATCGCCGAGGCGTATTTCCAGCGCCATGGCGACCAATCCGATGCGCTGGCCGCCATCGCCGCCAAGAACCATCGCAACGGTGTGCACAACCCCTATGCCCAGATGCGCCGCGATCTCGGCTTCGCCTTCTGCCGCACGGAAAGCGAGAAGAACCCTTTTGTGGCACGGCCCTTGAAGCGCACCGATTGCTCGCTGGTGTCGGACGGTGCGGCGGCGCTGATCCTGACCGATGAGGAAACCGCGGCCGGCATGGCGGCAAATGGGGGACGGGCGGTGCGGTTCCGCGCCGCTGTGCAAGCCACCGACTTCATGCCCATCGCGGGGCGCGACATCATCCGCTTCGAGGGCGCGCGCGCTGCCTGGGGCCGGGCGCTCGCGGAATCCGGACTCACGCTGCAGGACCTCAATTTCGTCGAGACGCATGACTGTTTTACCGTCGCCGAACTGATCGAGTACGAGGCGATGGGCCTGACGCCGGAGGGGCAGGGTGCCCGAGCGGCGTTGGAGGGCTGGACGGCGAAGGATGGCCGCCTGCCGGTCAACCCCTCTGGCGGGCTGAAATCCAAGGGCCACCCGATCGGCGCCACCGGGGTTTCGATGCATGTCCTGACCGCCATGCAGCTCACCGGCACGGCGGGCGACATGCAACTGCCCAAGGCGGACCGCGCCGGCGTGTTCAACATGGGCGGTGCGGCGGTGGCGAATTACTGTTCGATCCTGGAAAGGATGGGGTAAGTTGATTGATGGGGGCTGGTTATGTTGCTCGCTGAGCTCAACATTTTCCTCAGCGACGCATGGCCTTCCCGAAACCGGAATACGGTCCAAACGTTCAGGTGCCCTGGACGGTTTCAGGTCGGAGTGCTGCATGAATCATCGAGTCCTCGCCCTTTCGCTGTTAATGGGGCTCCCCTTGCCGTTGGGCTCGCTCGCCGCCCAAGGGATTTCACTGCCGGATCGGGCGGGCCTGCTCGCGGTGCCAACCGAAGCGAGGCCGGCGCCCCCGCCACCCGACCCGCGCGGCAGCCTTACGCTCTCGGTCGAGAACGACGTATTCTCCGGCACCGACCGCTTCTACACCAACGGGTTGCAGCTCGCCTGGCGCTCGCCCTCGCTTGATCTGCCGGCGCCGCTGGCCTGGGTGGACCGGCAACTCGACCGGCTGGTGGGACCGGGGGCGGTGCGCTGGGGTTTTGGCCTGTCGCACGCCATCTATACGCCGCAGGACACCGCGACACCCACGCCCGACCCGACCGACCGCCCCTATGCCGGGCATCTGTTCGGCGCGCTGGTTTTGCAACGCGATGAGGGGCACGCGCTGACCACGATCGAATTCCAGGCCGGGGTAGTCGGCCCTTCGGCGCTCGGCGAATTCGTCCAGAACAACTACCACGACCGCATTCGCGTGCAGTCGGCGAATGGCTGGGACCGACAGTTGAAAGACGAGCCCGCCCTGGGTTTGGTGTTCGAGCGCATTGCCCGCAGCGGCAGCCTGCGGCTCGGCGGGCTGGAGGCCGACATGCTGCCCGCTGTCACGCTCGCACTCGGCAATGTCTCGACCTACGCGGCAACTGGGGTGTCGTTTCGGCTCGGTCAGGGGCTGGAGGCCGATTACGGCGTGCCGCGCATTCGCCCCGGCCTGGTCGGCTCCAGCTTCTTCCAGCCCCGCGTCACGGACGCGCCGCTCGGCTGGTATGTGTTCGGCGGTGTGCAAGGCCGCGCCGTTGCGCGGGATTTGTTCCTCGATGGCAATACCTGGCGCAATGACGGCCCCGCGGTCGAGCGGCGCGAACTGGTGGGCGATGCCTCGGCCGGCATCGCCGTGCATTGGCGCGGCGTGCGCCTTGCCTTCAGCCAGGTGTGGCGCACCCAGGAATTCTACGGCCAGCGCGGCGGCATCCAGAGCTTCGGCTCGTTAGGCATGACGCTGCGATTCTGATTCTGGGCGCAGGTCCGAGGGCACGAAGGGTTCAGCTGCGTAAGCTGGGCATCATTCCCCGGCCAGACGCGCCGCCATGGCGGGTGAGCTGAGGCGCAGCAGCCCGGCCACGCCCGGCGCCTGGTGCAGGCTCAGCACCGCCTCGGCGAGGCGCGTGGCGCGCTCGGCGCCCAGCACGGCGTCCGCGAGGCCATGATACTTCGCCATCAGCTCTGCCTCGCTGAGGAAATTGGCTGGCTCGCCCTTGGGTACGACCACCTTGCGGATGAAGGTCTCGCCGCGGGCACGCAACGTCAGCTTGCCGGACATGTTGGTGGGGAATTCGGCCTCGATCTCCGGGTCGAATTCGCAGGAGGTCAGCGACATCAGCCGCACCAGGTCGGGGGCCGCGAGCTCAGTGTAGCTGTCCCAGCCGAAGGCGCCGCGGGCGAGCGCGCAGGCCACCACGAAGGGGCCGCTGAACTGGCCGTCCACGATGTTCTGCGGCTTGCGGCGACGCTCGATATCGTCGCCGATCAGGATCATGCCCGAGCGCGGCAGGCCTATCGTCACACCCTCGATCTCCTCGGCCCTGAGGCCGAGCTCGGCCCGCAGCGCCAGCGCCGCATCGACCGCGGCGTGGCCGTAGCGGCAGGAGGGGTAGGGCTTCACGGCGGTGGCCATCAGCTCCCATTCGGTGCCGAGATCCTGCAACACCCGCTCGGGCTTGGGGTCCGGTGCATAGGCGCGCAGGAACCCGGCCTTGCCCTCGATCGGTTCGGCCGCGCCCTTGAAACCTTCGCGGGCGAGGCAGGCGGCGGCGAGGCCGGCCATCGCCGCCCAGCCCACTTGGAAGCGCTTGGTCCAAGCGCCGTTGGACAGGAACTGCAGGCTGCCGGCGGATTGGGACAACGCGATTCCAAGGGCTTCCTCAACCCCCTTCGCGTCCAGTCCGAAGACCCGCGCCGCCGCCGCCGCCGCGCCGAAGGCGCCGCAGGTGGCGGTTGGGTGGAAGCCGCGCGCGTAATGCGCGCCGGCCGGCAAAGCGAGGCCGAGGCGGTTCGTCACCTCATAGCCAGCCACGATGGCGGCGAGCACATCGGCGCCCGGCGCGCCGTTCATCTCGGCGGCGGCGAGGGCAGCGGGGATGACAGGCGCGCCGGGATGCAGGCTGGACGCCGCGTGGGTATCGTCGAAATCGAGCGAATGGGCGAGCGCGCCATTCAGCAGCGCCGCGCCTGCGGGCGTCCAGCGCGCGCTGTCGCCGAACACGGCCGATGCCCCGGCACCCAGGCCCAGCGCCCGCGCCGCGGCAAGCAGTGGCGGCGTGCTCTCCGCCGCGTGGCGGCCGCGCAGCATGTTGCCGGCCAGGTCGAGCAGCAGGAAGCGGGTGCGGACCCGCACCGCCTCCGGCAGCCGGTCGTGGTTCAGTTCGGCGACGAACGCGGCGAGGGTGATGGTGATGGCGGCCATGCTCTGGCGCTCCTGGGACGATTTCCGACCTCCTGTCTAGCGCCGGTCCATCCCCGCGGGGAGGGGGCGCGGAACATCTTCCGCTTGACCCTGCAATCTCTGTCGGCGGCCGCGGCCAGGCTTGCCGATTTATCGCTGGTCCGCGTCGCTGCGCCGCCCATCACGCCGTTCACCGACCCGGCCGCGCCGGCGCTGTTCGCCCGTCTCCTGGCCGAGGACCAGGCATTGGCCGAGGAGATGAGGGAGGACGCGCGGCGCGGCTGAGGTGGAAGTTGCCGCGGGGGGGCGGGCTGTGGCAGGGAGGTGCCATGTCAGTCTCCAGACGAATCGCGATGCTGGCTCCCCTCGGCGCGCTCCTCCCGGGGCAAGCCGACGCCGCCACCCAGAGCTTCGAGGCCTTCCTCGAGGGCGTGCGCGCCGAGGCCCGCCGGCAGGGCGTGTCGGCGGCCATACTCTCCCGCGCCCTGACCGGCATCCGGCCCAATGACCGGGTGCTGGAACTCGACCGGCGGCAGCCTGAATTTACCCAGACCTGGGAACAATATCGTGATGCGCGGCTCTCCACCGCCCGAATCGACGCGGGCCGCCGCGCCTTCACCGACAACCGCGCGACGCTGGAGGCCGTGCAGGGCCGCTTCCGCGTCTCGCCGCGCGTCGTGGTGGCGATCTGGGGGCTCGAGACGAATTACGGCGGCTTTACCGGCAATTTCAACGTCATCGAGAGCTTGGCGACGCTCGCCTGGGATGGTCGCCGTGCCGCCTATTTCCGCGCCGAGTTGCTGGCGGCGCTCAAGATCCTCGAAGCCGGGCACGTCTCGCCCGAGCGCATGCGCGGCAGTTGGGCCGGCGCCATGGGCCACCCGCAATTCATGCCGAGCAATTTCGAGCGCCTGGCCGTGGACATGGATGGCGATGGGCGTCGCAACATCTGGGAAAGCCGTGCGGACGCCCTGGGTTCAATTGCAAACTACCTGGCCCGCTCCGGCTGGCGGGAAGATGAGCTCTGGGGGCGGGAGGTCGGGCTGCCGCCAGGCTTCAACCCCGAGGATGCGCGGCGGGAGAACACCAAGCCCCTGCGCGAATGGGCGCGGCTTGGCGTGCGCCGGCCGGATGGCACGGCCCTGCCGTCGCTCGACCTGGAAGCCGCGATCATCCTGCCCGGCGGCGGCGGCGGGCAAGCCTTCGCCATCTACCCGAACTTCAACGTGATCCGCCGCTACAACCCGTCCAACTTCTACGCGCTGGCCGTAGGCCTGCTGTCGGACCGGGTGGCGTGAGCCGAGGCCATTCGCGGGTGCGGTGCAGCTTCGCGCTGGCAGTGCTGCTGGCCGGGTGTGGGGGCGCACCGCCCGCGCCCGCGCCGCGCTATGTGGTGGGGGAGGGCTATCAGCTCGGCGGCACCTGGTCCTACCCGCGCGAGGATTTTCAACTGATTCAGACCGGGCTGGCGAGCGTGGCCGCGGATGCGCGGGCCGGGCGGCTTACCAGCAATGGCGAGGTGCACGACCCGGCGGTGCTCCTCGCGGCGCACCGCACCCTGCAACTGCCCGCCATCGTGCAGGTGACGAATCTCGAAAACGGGTTGCAGGTCGAGGTGCGGGTGAACGACCGTGGCCCGGCGCGCCCCGGACGTGTGCTGGAACTCTCCCGCCGCGCGGCCACGCTGCTCGCGATTCCTCCCGGTGGTGCGGTGCAGATCCGCCTTGCCGTGCAGGCCGGGCCGAGCCGTGCCCTCGCGGAGGGGCTGCCGCAGCCGGAAGCGCCGCGCCTTGCCATCTCCGCCGCCCCGGTCGCCGGCGTGCAGCGCGAGGATCTGCCCCCCCCGCCCGGCGCCGTGCAGGCCAGCCGGGTGCGGCAGGCGCGGCCTCTGCCGGGTCAGGGCGCCGGCGTGGCCGATGCCGCCATAACCACCGCTCCGCCCGCCCGGCTGGCGGAATTAGTGACGCGCACCGCGCCGCAGCCCGGTCGGCTTTTTGTGGAGGCCGCCACCTTCGGCCGGCGCGACCTCGCAGCCCGGCAGGCGGCGCGGCTTTCGGGCCTCGGCGCGCGGGTCGAGCAGGTGGGCGGCGGCGGGCGCGGCGCCGGAGCCCCGAGCTTCCGCGTGCGCATCGGCCCGCTCGCTTCGGTCGCCATGGCCGACAGGGCGCTTGAGGAAACCCTGCGAGCAGGCGTATCGGAAGCACGGTTACTCGTGGACTGACCACGAGTCCGGGATCGAGGGCAGATCGCACCATGCGCCGCCGGGATTTGATGGGTGCCGCCGCCGGCATCGCCACTGCCATGACCACAACCATGTCCCCTGGCGAGGCCTTGGCGCAGAACCGCCCCGCCGCGCCGCCGGCCCGCGCGCCCCGCGCGCCGGCACCACCACCCTCCACCCCGGCCTCAAGCCCGCTCGGGCCGGTGGATACGCAGGCCCGTCAGGCGCTGATGGTCGATTTCGACACCGGTGCGGTGCTGCTTGAGAAGAACCCGGATGAGCGGATGCCGCCCTCCTCCATGTCGAAGCTCATGACGATGCATGTCGTCTTCGACATGCTGAAGGCCGGGCGGCTGCGCATGGACCAGTTGCTCCCGGTCAGCGAGCGGGCTTGGCGCATGGGTGGCAGCAAGATGTTCGTCCAACTCGGCACGCAGGTATCGGTTGAGAACCTTACGCGCGGGGTCATCGTGCAGTCTGGCAACGATGCCTGCATCGTGCTCGCCGAGGGGATTTCCGGCAGCGAGACACAATTCGCCGAAGTGATGAACGAGACAGGGCGGCGCATCGGTCTTCGCGCCTCCACCTTCCGCAACTCCACCGGCTGGCCCGACCCGGAACAGCGCATGAGCGCGCGTGACCTTGCGACGCTGGCGCGGCGGATCATCCTCGATCACCCGGAGTACTACCGCTTCTACAATGAACGCAGCTTCCGCTGGAACGAGATCACGCAGGAGAACCGCAACCCCACCCTGACCCGCGTCGCCGGCGCGGATGGGCTCAAGACCGGGCATACGGAAGAAGCCGGCTATGGACTGACGGCGAGTGCCATGCGCGGCGGGCGGCGGCTGATCCTGGTGCTGAACGGGCTCGGTTCAATGCGCGCGCGCGCCGAGGATAGCGAGCGGCTGCTGGAATGGGGTTTTCGCGAATTCGACAACGTCGTGCTGTTCCGCGCCGCGGATACGGTCGAGGAGGTGCCGGTCTATCTCGGCGACCGGCCGACCGTGCCGCTGGTTGCCGGGCGTGACCTGGTGGTGACGCTGCCGCGGCAATGGCGGCGCAACATCCAGGCGCGCGTGCGCTTTGACGCGCCAGTGCCCGCGCCGGTCAGCAAGGGCCAGGCGATCGGCACGTTGCTGGTCAGCGGCCAGGGCGTACCGGAGATGAACGTGCCGCTGATCGCCGGCGCCGATGTGGACCGGCTCGGCCTGCTGCCGCGGATTCCCGCGCTGATCGGGCGCTGGTTCGGCTCGTGAGGGCTGGTGCGGCCTGTTTCATCACCTTCGAAGGGGGCGAGGGCGCCGGCAAATCCACCCAGGCGCGGCACCTTGCCGCCTTTCTGTCGGATCGCGGCCACCCCGTCCTGCTGACGCGCGAACCCGGCGGCGCGCCGGGGGCGGAGGCCATCCGCGCCGTGGTGCTCGGCGGATGGGGACTCGACCCGGTGGCGGAAGCGATGCTGATGTTCGCCGCGCGGCGCGAGCATCTGGTGACGACCATCCGCCCGGCACTCGCGGCCGGCATGTGGGTGGTCTGCGACCGTTTCGCGGATTCGACGCGCGCCTACCAGGTTCACGCTCAGGGCGTTTCGGGGGAGGTGTTTGGCGCCTTGGCCAGCATGGCGCTGGAAGGGATGAAGCCCGATCTGACGCTGATTCTCGACCTGCCGCCCGAGACCGGCATGGCGCGCGCCGCCGGCCGCGGCGTGCCGGCGGACCGGTTCGAGCGCCTCGGCCTCGACTTCCATGGGCGGGTGCGGGCGGGCTTTCTCAAGATCGCGGCGGCTGAGCCGGACCGCTGTGCGGTGATCGACGCGACGGCGGCGCCGGAGGCCGTCTTCGCGCAGGTTCTGGCGGCGACCGAGGCGCGGCTTGATCCATGAGCCGAGCGCCGCGGACCGCGAAGCCACAGGAGTTCGAGGAGGATCCGGATAGCGGCGTTCGTGGCAATGCGCAGCTTGTCGGCCATCAGGCGCAGGCGGCATTGCTGGAACGCGCCGCACTTTCGGGCCGGCTGCCGCATGCCTGGCTGCTCGCCGGCCCGCCCGGCATCGGCAAGGCAACACTCGGCTATCGCTTCGGCCGCTGGCTGCTCGCCGGCGGGGCCGAGGGTGCCGTGCCACCGGGCGAGGTCGCGCTGCATGTGCCCGCCGAGCACGCCACTTTCCGCCGCATCGCCGCTGGCGCCCATGCCGATCTGCGCGCACTGCGCCCCAATACCGGCGAGGGCGGCGTGAAGCGCGCAATCCGGGTGGACGACGCACGCGCCGCCATCCGCTTCCTGGCGATGACACCCGCCGAGGGCGGTTGGCGCTTCGTGCTGGTCGATGGGGCGGAGGCGATGCATCCATCTGCCGCCAATATGCTGCTCAAGACGCTGGAGGAGCCGCCGCCCCGCGCCGTGCTTGTGCTGACCACACCCGCGCCCGACCGGCTGCTGCCGACCATCCTGAGCCGCGTCCGGCGACTGGACCTGTCGCCATTGGCCCCTGCGGTGCTGGAGCGGCTCCTGGCCGGTCTATTGCCCGGGATGGATGCCGGGGCGCGGACCACCCTGACCCGCATCGCCGAGGGCTCGGCCGGCGGCGCCATGGCGCTGGCGGAGGGGGAGGGGTTGGCGATGCAGGCGCTGGTCGAACAGGCGCTGGCGCAGCCCGAGCGCACCGCCTGGCATGGTCTGGCGGAACAGGTGGCGGCGAAGCGCGATGGTTCCTCCTTCGCCACCTTCATGGCGCTGCTGCGCCGGGCGATTTCAGCGGCCGTGCGGCAGGCCGCGCGGGGCGGGACGCCACCCGCCTGGTTGGCGGCGCGACCGCTTGCCGAGTGGTCAACCCTGTGGGACACCATCGGCCGATTGGCAGCCGAAACCGACGCGCTGAGCCTCGACCGCAAGCAGGCGGCGCTCAACGTGCTGGGCTGGCTCGCGGCCCCGCGGCGATAGCGCCGCATTCCCTGCAATCGGACAATAATACCGTGGCTTCAACCTACTACATCACCACGCCCATCTATTATGTGAACGATCGGCCGCATATCGGGCACGCCTATACCTCGCTCGCCGCCGATGTGTTGGCGCGCTGGCGGCGCCTGCAAGGGCGGGAGGTGTTCTTCCTGACCGGCACCGACGAGCATGGCCAGAAGGTGGAAAAGGCGGCCGCCGATTCCGGCATGGACCCGCAGGCCTTTACCGACCAGGTTTCCCAGCATTTCAGGGATCTGGCGGTCGTCATGGGCTTCTCCAACGACGCCTTCATCCGCACCACGGAGCCCCGCCACAAGGATGCCTGCCAGGCACTGTGGCGTGAACTGGAGTCGCGCGGGGAGATCTATCTCGGCCATTACGAGGGCTGGTACGCGGTGCGCGACGAGGCCTTCTATGGGCCGGACGAGTTGGTCGAACGCGACGGCGTCAAATATGCCCCCTCAGGCGCGCCGGCGGAGTGGGTGAGGGAGCCCTCGTACTTCTTCAAGCTGTCCGCCTGGGCGGAGCGGCTGCTGGCCTTCTACGAGGCGAATCCGGATTTCATTCTTCCTGCTAGCCGACGCAACGAAGTTATTGCTTTCGTTAAATCTGGCCTGTCGGATCTCTCGATTTCCCGCACCTCCTTCCGGTGGGGCGTGAAGGTGCCGGGCGACGACGCCCATGTGATGTATGTCTGGCTGGATGCGCTGACAAATTACATCACAGCCGTTGGATATCCCAATGACTTTGATGCGAATTGGCGATTCTGGCCGGCGGATGTCCAGTTCGTCGGGAAGGACATCCTGCGCTTCCACACCATCTATTGGCCGGCCTTCCTGATGGCCGCCGGCCTGGCGCCGCCGCGGCGCGTGTTCGCGCATGGCTGGTGGACCAATGAGGGGCAGAAAATCTCCAAGTCTTTGGGCAATGTCATTGATCCTGTAGCTCTTGTCGCCGAATTCGGGCTCGACCCGGTGCGCTACTTCCTGCTGCGGGAGGTCCCCTTCGGCCAGGATGGCGATTTCTCCCGCATCGCGCTGGTGAACCGGCTGAATGGCGAGCTCGCCAATGCGCTCGGCAACCTCGCCAACCGCACGCTGTCCTTGATCCAGCGAAATTGCGAGGGGCACTTGCCGGCCCCGGCGCCGCGCGCCGCGGGTGATGCCGCGCTTGCCCGCCTGACCGATGGACTGGTCGCCAGCGTCGGACATCACCTCGACCGGCAGGAATTCCACCTGGCGCTGGAGGCTGTCATGGCAGCGGTTCGGGACGCGAATGGCTACATCACCGTCGAGGCGCCCTGGGCGCTGAAAAAGACCGACCCCGCCCGCATGGCGCAAGTGCTGCGGCACCTGCATGATGCGCTGCGCGCCCAGGCGACGGTGCTGCAACCCTTCATGCCTGACACCATGCGCAAGCTGCTCGATCAGCTTGGCGTGCCGGAGGCGGCGAGGGGGCTCGAACATTTGGTCACGCCGCTGCCCGGCGGCGTGCCCCTGCCGCCGCCAGAGCCGCTGTTCCGCAAGATCGAGGTCGCCGCCTGACCATGCTGGTCGATTCCCCCATGCTCGTCGATTCTCACTGCCACCTCGACCATTTCGAGGGCGAGGACCAAGCGGCTGCCGTGGCCCGCGCCAAGGCCGCCGGCGTGACGCGCCTGGTCACCATCGGCACGCGCCTCGGCGCCCAGGCGGCGAGCGTGCGCGACATCGCGAGCCGGCATGAGGGTGTGTGGGGCACCGTCGGCATCCACCCGCACAATGCAGGTGAGCGCGCCATCCCGAGCGTCGAGGAATTGCTGCGCGAGGCCGACCATCCGAGGATCATCGGGCTCGGCGAATCCGGGCTCGACTACTTTTACGACAAGGCACCGCGGCCGCTACAGCAGGCCGGCTTCCGCGCTCATATCGCAGCCGCCCGTGCCTCGGGCCTGCCGCTGGTGGTGCATGCACGCGACGCGGACGACGATATCGCGGCGATCCTGGAGGATGAGCACGCCAAGGGCGCCTTCCCCTTCCTGTTGCACTGCTTCTCCTCCGGCGCGGAGCTCGCGCGCCGTGCCGTGGCGATCGGCGGCTATTTGAGCTTCTCGGGCATGCTGACCTTCCCGAAA
>JBBSCP010000004.1:0-35293 GCA_038250135.1 Acetobacterales bacterium
CATAGCAGGCCGCCTGGTCGTGCTGCATCCGGGTGCTCGGGTAGGGCAGGAGGGGTTCGGCTTCGCGGTGACCCCGCAAGGCGACTTCGAGACCATGCCGCAGCTCGGCCGCGTCCTGCTCGGCGACCGGGTCGAGATCGGGGCCAATGCCTGCGTCGATCGTGGCAGCCAGGGCGACACCGTTCTCGGCCCGGGAACGCGGCTCGATAACCTGGTGCAGGTCGCGCACAATGTCCGCACAGGGCAATCATGCGTGCTGGTCGCGCAGGTCGGGCTAGCGGGCTCAACCACGCTTGGGAACAACGTCCAGATGGGCGGGCAGGCCGGCACCGCGGGCCATCTCAGCATCGGCGATGGGGCCCAGATCGGCGCGCAGTCCGGGGTGATGGGCGACGTCGAGCCCGGCGCGCGCATCGTCGGCAGCCCGGCCTGGCCGGCGCGGGAGACGCTTCGCGCCTTCGCCACGCTGCGCCGCCTCGCCCAGAAGCCGGGCTGAGCAGGCGGGATGATCGCGTCGGTTGAAATGGTTCCTCTCGACGCGCGTCTGGATTACGACACTCGGGAAGTGAGTTCGGGGGGCAGAATATGATGGAGCAGGAGCCGAAGGGCACGTCGCCAACGACGGTTGAGGCCTATGACATCGGCCGCATCATGCAGGCGATACCGCACCGCTACCCCTTCCTGATGGTGGATCGCGTGGTGGACATGGTGCCGAACGTCTCCGCTGTCGGGATCAAGAACGTCTCGATCAACGAGAACTTCTTCCAGGGGCATTTCCCGCAGCACCCGGTGATGCCAGGCGTGCTGATCATCGAGAGCATGGCGCAGACCGCGGCGGTGCTCGTGGTGGAGACGCTGGGGCCGAGCGCGCAGGGCAAGCTGGTGTATTTCATGACGGTGGACAACGCTAAATTTCGCAAGCCCGTGGTGCCCGGCGACCAGATGCGTGTGCACGTCGTCAAGCAACGCTCGCGCGGCAACATCTGGAAGTTCAGCGCCGAGGCCAAGGTCGATGGCAAGGTCGTGGCGGAGGCGAGCTACGCCGCCATGATTCTCGACAAGTGAGCGGGGTGGGGGCTTTGCCATCCATCGACGCCAGCGCCGTCATTCATCCGGCCGCCCACGTGGCGCCGGGCGCGCAGATCGGGCCTGGATGCTGCATCGGCCCCGGCTGCGTGGTCAGTGCCGAGTCGATCCTCGGCGCGGGAGTGGAACTGCTCGCCCATGTCGTTCTCGACGGCCGCGTGACGCTCGGCGCTGGCGTGAAGGTGTTTCCCTTCGCCACCATCGGCCTGGCGCCTCAGGACTTGAAATACAAAGGCGAGCCGACCTCGGTGGTGATTGGCCCGCGTACCCAGGTTCGCGAGCATTCGACCATCCATCGCGCCAGCACCAGCGGGGCGGGCGTGACGCACATCGGCGCGGATTGTCTGCTGATGTGCGTCGTGCATGTCGGGCATGATTGCGTGGTCGGCGACAGCGTCATCCTGGTCAACAACGTGATGCTCGCCGGCCACGTCGAGATCGGCGACTTCGCCGTGATTTCGGGCGGTTCGGCGATCCAGCAATTCGTGCGCATCGGCCGCATGGCGATGGTCGCGGGCATGTCGGGGGTGGAGCGCAACGTGCTGCCCTATGGCCGCGCCAAGGGCTATCGCGCCAAGCTCTACGGCCTCAACACCATCGCCTTGCGCCGGCGCCTGGGGCTGAGCAAGGAACGCGTGATGGCGTTGGCCCGCGTGGTGCACGAATTGTACCGTGCACCGCGCCCCGACGAGGTGGCGGAAGCGCTGGCCGCGCAGCATCCCGAGGATGGTCTGGTGCAGGAGATTTTGGACTTCGCACGCGTGCGCGGGCGGCATGGGCTGATCCCCTTCGGCCGCTCGAATCCCGAGGACGAGGATGCGGGAGAAACGGCATGAGCGGCGCGCCGCTCGGCCTCATTGCCGGCGGCGGGCTGATGCCCATCCGCATCGCCGATGCCGCCGCCAAGGCGGGGCGTCGTCTTTCCATCATCCTGCTCGAGAGCTTCGCCAACCCTATGGATTATCGGCATTTCCCGGGTGCCGAGGTCGTACCGCTCGGCCATGTAGGGCGCATGCGGGCCAAGCTGCGCGCCGCGGGTGCCCGGGACCTGGTGCTGGCGGGCCGGGTGAAGCGGCCCTCCTTCCTCGCGCTGCGCTTCGATGCGGAGGGGGCGAAGATCGCCGCGAGGCTCGGCCGCCGCGCCCTGTTCGGCGGTGATGACAGCCTGCTCTCCGCCGCCGTTGCACTGATGCGCGAGGAAGGCTTCAACCCATTGGGCGGGCAGGAAATTCTTGCCGAGTTGCTCGTCGAGCCTGGGCTTCTGACGCGCGCCGGGCCGGACGATCAGGCGCGTGCCGACATCGCGCGGGGCATCGCGGTGGTGCGAGCCCTTGGCCATGCCGATGTCGGCCAGGGCTGCGTGATCCAGCAGGGCATGGTGCTCGGTCTCGAGGCGATCGAGGGCACGGATGCCATGCTCGCGCGCTGCGGGGATTTGCAACGCGAGGGTCCCGGTGGCGTGCTGGTGAAGCTGATGAAACCGCGCCAGGATATTCGCGTTGATATGCCGGTGATCGGCCCAGATACGGTGCGCGCCGCCGCTGCGTCCGGGCTGCGCGGCGTTGCAATCGAGGGACGAGCGGGGCAATCCGGCACCATCGTCATCGATCGTGACGCGACCATTGCCGCGGCCGATGCCGCCGGGCTGTTCCTGGTGGCAATCCGTCCTGATGAATTTATCGCTGAGTTCGACAAGGAGACCACGCCATGAGCCAGCCCAGCCTGCTGCACACGATGATCCGCGTAGGTGACCTGGCGAAGAGCGTCGCCTTCTACACCGGCCCGCTCGGCATGAGGGAACTGCGCCGCCGTGACGTGCCGGATGGCAAGTACACGCTGGTCTTCGTGGGCTACGCGGAGGAAAGCACGGGTGCTGCCGTGATCGAGCTCACCTACAATTACGGCACTGACAAATACGACCTCGGCGGGGGCTTCGGCCACCTCGCCGTCGGCGTGCCCGACATCCACGCAACCTGCGACGCGCTGCGCGCCGCCGGGGCGAAGATCACGCGCGAGCCGGGGCCGGTGAAGTTCGGCACCACCGTGATCGCCTTCGTCGAGGATCCCGATGGCTACAAGATCGAACTCATCGAACGGAAATAGCTCAGGCGCGGTTCCGCTTTGACGCGCGCAACCGCAGTGCCTCGCTGATCGCGAGAAACACCAGTGACGACACGAACAGCAGCGACGCCGCGGCCAGGATCGTCGGCGTCATGTACTCGCGAACGTTTGCATACATCTGGCGGGGCAGGGTGAATTGCCCGGGTCCCGCCAGGAACAGCGTGATGACGAATTCATCGAGCGAGGTGGCGAAGGCGAAGATCGCGCCCGCCGCGATGCCCGGCCAGATCAGCGGTGCCAGCACGCGCCGAAAACTCCGCCAGGGAGAAGCGCCGAGCGAGGCAGCGGCGCGTAGCAGGTTAGCATCGAAAGTCTGCAAGGTCGCGAGCACCGAGACCACCACGAAAGGCACCGCAATCACGGTATGGCCCAGCACCAGGCCGGGCAGCGTGCCGGCGATGCCGATGAGCGAGAAGGCAAAGAACATCGCCGCTGCTGTCACGATGAAGGGCGTGACCATCGGCAGCGTCAGCAGCCCGACCAGCACGGCGCGGCCGCGGAACTGTCCCAGATGCAGCCCGATCGCCGCCATTGTGCCGAGCACCGTCGCCACGACCATCGTCAGCGACGCCACGATCACGCTGTTCTTCGTGGCCAGCACCCAACGGCTTGAGGTGAAGAAATCCTCGTACCACCGAAGCGAGAACCCGCGGGGCGGGAAGGCCATCACCTCGGTCGGCGAGAAGCTGAGCCACATTGCGGCCAGCATGGGCAGCATCAGGAAGGCCAGGATCAGCGTGGTGACGACCGGCAGCGTGAGTTTCACAGCCGCGCTCCCGGCAGGCCCACGCCACCCGTGAGCACGCGCGCCACCGCCAGCACCGCGCCCGTCATCGCCAGCAGATACACCGACAGCGCCGCCGACATGCCCCAATTCACCTCGCGATTCATGAAATAGGCGATGAACCAGGCGATGAGCTGGTCGCGCTCGCCCCCCACGAGCGCTGGCGTGATATAGAAACCGACGGCGAGCAGGAATACCATCGCCCCACCCGCCAGCACGCCGGGCAGCGTCAGCGGCAGCCACACCCGGCGGAACGTCATCCAGCCGCCGGCGCCGAGCGAGGCACTCGCGATCAGATAGCGCCTGTCGAGCCGCGTCATCACGCTCACCATCGGCAGGATCGCGACCGGCAGCAGGACGTGGATGGTGGCGATCAGCACGGCGAAGCGCGTGCCGACCAACTGCATCGGCGCATCGAGAATCCCCAGCATTACCAGGGCATCGTTGATCGGCCCCTCACGGCTCAGCAGCGCGAACCACGCCGTGCTGCGCACCATCACCGAGGACCAGAAGGGGATCAGCACCAGCGTGAGCGCGATGGAGGACCACGGCGGAGAAAGCCGCGCAATGGTCGCCGCCACCGGATAGGCCAGCAGCACGCAGGTCAGTGTCACGATCACGCTGACCGACATCGTGCGCCAGAACAGCGTGCGGTACACGGCCTGATCGGGATCGACCGCGCGAATTTCGCCGGCGGGCGTGCGCGTCATGTCGATGGCGCGCAGCAGATACAGCGACGTCACCGGCCCGCCGGCGCGCTGGATAAGGCGCCAGGTCTCGGCCTCGCCCCAGCGGGGATCGAGGGCGATCAGAGCGGGCCTGAAGGGGGCCTGGAGATTGTCGCCGGCACGCGCCACGCGCAGCAGCAGCGTGCGCATGCCGGTGCGCTCGAAGTTGAGCCGCGCGGCAAGGTTGCCGATGCGCCGTTCCTCCAGCGCCGCCGCCAATTCGCGGGCGATGGCAGCGAAGGCGGCTTCCTCGGGCAGATCCCGCCCATCCCACCGCAGCAGCGCGGCGCGAGTCTGGGGCAGGGTCGTTGCCACTTCGGGATCGCGCAGTGCGGTGCCAAGCGTGACACCGACCGGCAGCAGAAAGGCGCCCAGGATCAGCAGCAGCAGCGGCGCGATCAGCGCCGCCGCCAGCCAATTCGTGCGCGCCTTCACTTGCTCAGCGGTTCAGCCAGGCGGCGAAGCGCTGTTCGAGGTCCGGGCCATTCTCCAGCCAGAACTCGGTGTTGATCTGCAGGCCGCCATCCTGGTGGTTCGTCATCATCAGGGGGTTGCGCGCACGCACGTCGGGATCGTTGGCGACGGCGGCGGTGACGGGGTTGATCGGCCAGGCCTTCGTCAGCTCCAGCAGCGGCGCGGGGTTGGTGATGTGCTCGATCAGCCGCATCCCGGCCGTCGCATTCTCGCTGCCACGGACCACCGCCCAATAGTCGAAAGCGAACAGCAGCGTGCTCCAGTTGAGGTTGTAGCGCGCGCCGCTGCGGATGGCGTTCGCCGTGCGGCCCACGAAGCCCACGGCGTAGGCCACCTCACCAGAGTTCACGAGCTCGATGGGCTGCTGACCGCCGGTCCAGAAATGCAGGTTGGGACGAATGCGGTCGAGGGCGGCGAAGGCGCGTTGCTGCCCGGCTGGTGTGGCGAGCACGCGATACACATCGGCGGCCGGCACGCCATCGCCTAGCAGTGCGATCTCGAGTGTGATGCGTGCGCCGCGGCGCAGCGTGCGGCGGCCGGGAAAGCGCTGCGTGTCCCACAATTCCTGGAAGTTAGCCGGTCCGCTCGGGTTGCGCGTGGTGTCCCAGAACACGGAGACGCCCCAGCCGATGGCGCCCGCACCGCAGGTGCTGGTGCCGCCCGGCATGAACTTCGCGCGGTCCACCACGGACCAGTTGATGCGCTCGAAGATGCCATCCTCGCAGCCGCGGATCAGGTCCGGCGCCTCGACCATCACCACATCCCAGGTGACGTTGCGGGCCTGCACCATCGCGCGGATGGGGCCGACATTGTAGTCATAGGCGCTGTCCACGATGGGCTGGCCGAAGGTTGCAAACAGCGTGCGCCGCATGTGGTCCTGCAATGCGCCGCCGCCGGCAACGATCGTGAGGTCCCGCGCCGCGGCCGGCGTTGCCGCCACCAGCCCACCGAGCAGCAGCCCGGCCAGGCTTGCCATCCATCCGTTCATTGTTCGCACTCCCCTGCTTGGTTGATCGCCCCGGCGGGCGTGATGTGCCAGCCGGTATTCTTCTTGCGATAGTAGGTGTTGAGCAAGCGCGTCGTCACCTGCCCTGGCCGGCCATCGCCTACCGGCGCGCCATCGATTCGCGTCACCGGGAACAACCCGCAGGAGGTGGCGGTGAGGAACACCTCCGCCGCCCCGCGCAGTGCCGCCGGCGACAGCCGCCCGTAGCGCGCGGGGATGCCAAGCTCCTGCGCGATCTCGAACATGGAGCGGCAGGAGATACCTGGCAGCACGCCGGAATCGGGCGAGATCAATTCACCATCCACCAGCGCCACCACGTTGAAGCCAGGCGCCTCCGCAACATCGCCTGTGTGGGTCAGCAGGATCGGCACATCGCCGCCGGCATCCTGTGCCGCGAAGGTGGCGCGCAGGAAGTCGCCCCAATGGCTGTTCTTCCACAGCGGGTTCACCGAGGCCGAGGCAATGCGCGGCACCTCGGGCACGACCATCGCATGCTGACCGCGGCGCATCTGCGCCGGCTGTCCACGCAGTACCAGCGGCGTGACGGTGGCGAAGAACCTGTTGCGCGACAATCGCGGATCGCGCGTGCCGGGCACCGTCATGCCGCGCGTGCAGGCGAAATACACAAGCGAATCCTCAAGCCCGCTGTCGCGTACCAAGCGGGCCAGGATCGCGCGGATTTCGTTGCGAGTGAGCCGCGGATCCAGCCGCAGCCCGGCCATCGAGGCGAAGAATCGGTCGAGATGGTCTTCCAGCCGGAAGAAGCCGCCGCGCCAAGTATGGACCACGTCATAGGTCATGTCGGCATACATCAGGCCAAGGTCGCGCACCGGAATCCGCGCCTCATCGAGTGGCACCACCGCGCCGTCGACATAGCCGAGCGCACGGCTGAAATCGGCAGTCTCCACGGTGAGGTGCGTCGGCACCTCCAACTCCTCGTCCATTCGTCACTCCTTGCTGGCTCACGATAGAGCGAGCGCGGCGCGGGTCAAATGCGGCGCTTGCGGAGGTGTCGCGCGCATCGTAAGCGCGCCGGGTGTTTGACCTTATCCCGCCCCCTGTCCTGTTCTTCGCCCTTGGCGCGCTGGCGGCCGCGCTGCGTTCCGACCTGCATCTGCCCGATGCGCTGGCCAAGGCTTTGTCGGTCTATCTGATGGTCGCGATCGGGCTGAAGGGTGGTGCTGCGATCGCGACTCCGGGCGCGAGCCAAGGCCTGCCGGGCGCGCTTGCCGTTGGGATCGCGCTGTCCTTCCTGCTACCGGTGCTGGTCTTTGGGCTGCTGCGCGCGGCCTCGCACCTGGATCGTGAAACCGCGGCGGCGGTGGCGGGCCATTACGGTTTGGTCAGCGTGGTCACCTTCGCCGCCGCGATCGGTGCGCTGCTCGACGACATGGTGGCCTATCGGCGGGTCGATGATGGCAAGATCGGGCGCGACATCTCGCTGTTCCACCGCACCGGCTAGCCGAATCCGCGACGCGTGGCTGCTGCGCCAGGCGACCCGTGATATTCTGGCCTCGCAGTCGGCCGTGAAAGTGGCCGCAACCCTTACGTGACCTCGCTGAACTGCAACGCTGCGAGCCGCGCGTAAAGCCCGCCCTCGCGCACCAGCGCCTCATGCGTGCCGCTCGCGACGATGCGCCCGGCTTCCAGCACGATGATGCGATCGGCATTGCGCACCGTGGCCAGGCGATGCGCCACCACCAGCGTGGTACGGCCGCGCGAAAGCGTCTCCAGAGCGCGCTGCACCGCCTGCTCGCTTTCCGAATCGAGCGCGCTGGTCGCCTCGTCCAGCAGCAGGATCGGCGCGTCGCGCAGGATGGCCCGCGCGATGGCGATGCGTTGGCGCTGCCCGCCCGAGAGCGTCACGCCGCGCGCGCCGAGATGCGTGGCGTAGCCCTGCGGCAGGCCCGCGATGAAGCCATCCGCCGCGGCGGCCTCGGCGGCGGCGGCGACTTCGGCGTCGGTGGCGTCTGGTCGGCCGTAGCGGATGTTCTCGGCGACCGAGGTGGAGAAGATCGCGGGCTCCTGCGGCACGAGCCCGATCCGCCGCCGCAGCTCGGCGGGATCGACGGCGGCGATATCCACGCCATCGATCGTGATGCGGCCCGATTGCGGGTCGTAGAAGCGCAACAGCAACTGAAACACGCTGGTCTTGCCGGCGCCGGAGGGGCCGACCAGCGCCACCGTCTCGCCCGGCTCGATGGTGAGCGCGAATTTGTCCAGCGCGGGTGTCTCCGGCCGCGTCGGGTAGCTGAAGCGCACGCCCTCGAACCTGACTCGGCCGCGCGCGGGCTGGGGCAGGCTCAGGGGGTTTGCGGGCGCGGCGATGGCCGGCGTGGCGGAAAGGATATCCAGCAGCCGGTCGGCGGCCGCCGCGGCGCGCTGGATCTCGCCCCACAGTTCGCTCATCGTCGAGGCCGAGCTCGCCAGCAGCACGGCGTAGAAGACGAAGGCGGAAAGCTCGCCGCCGGTCATGCGCCCCGCCACCACGTCATGCCCGCCGACCCAGAGGCTGAAGGTGATGGCGCCGAAGCCGAGCAGGATGACGATCAGCACCAGCATCGCGCGCGTGGCGATGCGCGTCAGCGCGGCGGTGACCGAGGCCTCGACCTCCCGCCCGAAGCGCGCGCGGTCCTGCGCCTCATGCGTGAAGGCCTGGACGATGCGAATGCCATTCAGCATTTCCTCGGCCGTCGCGGCAAGGTCTGCCACGCGTTCCTGCGCGAGCTTGGAGAGCCTGCGCTCCTTCCGGCCGAACACCACCAGCGGCACGATTACCAGCGGCAGCACCACCAGTACGATGCCGGCGAGCTTGGAGCTGGTCAGCAACAGCATGGTCAGGGCGCCAAGCCCGGTGAAGGCATTGCGCAGGCCCATCGAGATGGCCGAACCGATCAGCGATTGCAGTAGCCCGACATCCGCCGTCATGCGCGAGAGGATGTCGCCGGTGCGCGCGGTTTCGAAGAAGCTCGGCGAGAGCTTCAAGACGTGGTCGAAAACGCGCTGGCGCAGATCCGCCGCCACACGCTCTCCCAGCCAGGAGACAAAGTAGTAGCGCGCGGCCGTGGCGAGGGCGAGCAGCGCCACGACGCTGCCCATGAAGACCGCCGCCGAGTCGAGCCCCGTGGTGCCGCCGGCGAAGCCGTCATCGATCAGGCGGCGCAGCCCCTGGCCGAGCAGCAGCGTCAGCGCCGCCGCCAATAAAAGCGCTGCGCCAGCGCCGAGCGCGCGAAGCATATAGGGCCGCAGCTGTGGCAGCAGCAGGCGGAGCGAGAGGATGGGGGCGCGCGGTGTTGGGGTGCTCACAATCCGAAAATGGCGCCCCCACCGGCGCGCGGCAAGGCTACTTCAGGAAATCGGGTTCCAGCAGGCGGGGCAGCAGCAGCGCCATGTCGGGCCAGAAGATCAGCAGCGCCAGGACGCCCAGCATCGGCAGCAGCATGATGCAGGTGTCCTTGAACACATCCACCACGCGCAAGCCCGCGATGGAGCAGGAAATCAGCAGGCACAGCCCATAAGGCGGCGTCACCAGCCCGAAGGCGAGGGAGACAATGCTGATCATCGCGAAATGGATGGGGTGCATGCCCGAAGCCGCCGCGATCGGCTGCAGAATTGTGCCGACGATGATGATGGCAGGAATGGCATCGAGAAAGCAGCCCACCACGAGGAATACGCCGGCGATGAAAAACCCTGTGGCTATGATCCCCATCTCCCAGGTGGAGACGCCGGCGAGCAATCCTTCGGGAATCTTGTAGAAGGCCAGCAGCCAGCCGAAGGCGCTGGCCGTGCCGACGCAGAACAGTGTGATGGCAGCGAAGCGGCCGGTCTCGCTGAACGCGTTGTACAGGCCCTTCATGTCGAGCTCGCGATAAACCACCAGCGACAGCACGCCGGCATAGAGCACCGCGATGCAGGCCGCTTCCGTCGCCGTGAACCAGCCGAAGACCTTGCCGCCGATGATGATGAAGGGTGTCATCAGCGCCGGGATCGAGATGAACAGGGCGTAGCCAAGCTCGCCCCAGGTGGCCTTTGGGTAGGTCGGATAGCCGCGCCGCTTCGCATAGACATGCACGGTCGCCATCTGAACCAGACCCAGCAGCAGCCCGGGCAGGATGCCGGCCAGGAACAGCCCGCCGATCGAGACCGTCAGCACGCCACCCCAGACGATCATCAGGATCGAAGGCGGAATGACCACGGCGAGCACGGCGGAGACCGCCGTGATGGCGACGGAGAAGCTGTCGTCATAGCCCTCCTTGCGCTGCGCCTCGATGAACAGCTTGCCCTGGCTCGCGGCATCAGCGGTGGAACTGCCGGAGATGCCGGCGAAGAAAACCGATAGCACGACATTGATCTGCGCCAGCCCGCCCGGCAGGTGTCCGACCAACGAGCGCGACAATCGTACCAGCCGGTCCGTGATGCCCCCCGCCGTCATCAGGTTCGCTGCCAGCAGGAAGAACGGCACGGCAAGCAGGATGAAGGAGTTGTAGGAGTTGAACGTCTCCTGCACCAGGATCATCGGCCAGAGCCGGTCCTCGATCAGCAGCGGCGGCAGGCAGGCGAGGCCGAGCGACACGGCCACCGGAATGCGCAGCGCCAGCAGCGTGAAGAAAACGCCAAACAGCAGCCAGGCGGCATCGCCGGTGGCCAGAGAATTGCCGCCCATCAGCGTGATTCACCCTCGCCGTGCAGCAGTATCTGGAAGTCATCCCACATCCGTTCGCCGGCAAAGAGCAGCCAGGTGACGCCCGCGATCGGCCAGGCCATGTGGATCGTCCAGAGTGGCAATTCGGCCAGCTCGCTGATGCGGTACCAGGCCGTATCGGTGAACTCCCAGCCATAGATCACGAAGATCAGCGCGAAGCCCAACACCGCACTGCCCGCCAGGATATCCATCGCCGCCTTTGTCCGGCCGTGCAGCTTGTCGAACAGATCGACGGTGAAATGCGTGCCCTCCCGCACCCCGATCGTCGCGCCGATCATCACCATCCAGACCAGCAGGAAGCGCGATGCCTCCTCGGTCCAGATGTAGCGCGGCAGCAACTCGGTGAAGCGGGAGAAGATTTGCATCGAAACAGGAATGATGATGATGGCGACGGTCATGACCAGCAGCAGGTCGAGCAGTCTTGCATAGGCTTGAGTGAAGCGGCGAAACACGCCACGCGCGCCATGGGGCGCCATGCGGGGATATCCTTCGATAGCGGCAGGGGCGAAGGCGGCGGGGTGGCGCTAGCCACCCCGCCCTGTCGATTACGCAGTCAGCGCGTTGATGCGGCCGTAGATGCCCTCGGCATCGATTTCACGCGCATAGGTGGCCATCACCGGATTCACGGCGGCGTTCATCTGCGCGCGCTCGGTGAAGGGTACGCGGCGCAGCCGCCCGGCGGTTTCGAGCGCGGCCACCTTCTGCTCATCCTCGGTGCTCTCCGCGACGCGGCCGAAGGTACCGGCCTCGCGGCCCGCGCGCTTGATCGCATCCTGCAATTCGCGCGGCAGGCGGGCCAGAGTCTGCACCGAGAAGCATAGTGGGCGGACTGTGATGGCGTGCTGCGTCATCAGCAGGTTCGGCCCGACCTCATAGAAACGCATCTGCTCGACGCCCGCGGCCTCGTTCTCGCCGGCCTCGATGACGTTGTTCTGGATGGCGTTGTAGACCTCGTTATACGCAATGACTTGCGGCGCCATGCCGATGGCCTGGAAGGTGCGGCTCCAGATCGGCGCGCCCTGCACGCGGATGCGAAGGCCACGCAGCTCCGCCATGTTGCGCGCCGGGCGGTTGGAGAAGATGTTGCGGATGCCTCCGCCGGCATAGCCGATCAGCGCCACGCGCGCGCGGCGCTCCACCTCATCGGCCACCGGCTTGAGCAAATCCGCATCCAGCACCTGGTTCCAATGCGCGAGGTCACGGAACAGGAAAGGCGCGTCGATGAAGGGCGCGGCGCGGCTGAAGGTGGACATGTGGGCGGGGCTGACGATGGCGTAGTCCACGGCGCGCCCGGCCGACATGTATTCGAAGAACTGCTTCTCGAGGCCGAGCGAGCTGTTCTTGTGCATGACGAAATTCACGGGCTGCCCGTAATATTGCTTCACGAGCTCCTCGAACCGCGTCATGCAGCGGTTGAAGACGTGTTCGTCGTTGAACTGGCTGGCGCCGTTCAGCGTGATCGGAGCCTGGGCGCGTACCAAATGGGGCGCCGCGAGCAGGCCGGTGGTGGCGGCAATGCCGCCGAGAATGGCACGACGTTGCATGGACGTATTTCCTTCTATGCCCGGGTCGTTGCCCGGGGTCGGGGGGAGGCTAGCGCGCCTTTGGGGCGTTTGGAAACCACCCAGTTACCCCACCCATTTCATCAGGTGCCGCGCAGCGAGGCAGAGCACGCCGTGCTGGTTGCGCACCTCGCAGGCGGCCTCCGACCGCCCGCGCGCAGCGTCGAGACTGTCGATGCGATAGGTGGCGAGAAGCGTGTCGCCGATGAAGGCCGGCGCGAGGAACCGCACGCGATCATAACCGAGCGAGACCGGCACCCCCTCCGCGCCATCCGCCATCGCGCGATGCGCGATCTCGGAGGCGGTGGTGGAGAGCAGGCCCAGCACCAGCGCGCCATGCGCGATGCGCTGGCCGAACGCGGTCTTTGCCGCGTAATCCGCATCGACATGCAAAGGATCGTGATCGCCGGTGATTTCGGCGGCCAGCAGGAAGTCGCGCTCCGTCAGCGTCTTGGTGAAGCGGGCTTCGGCGCCGGAGTCGAGGCCGAGCCTCATCCGAATAGCGCAGCAAGGCGCGGCGAGGCGGGTTTGCCCGGCTTCGTGGCCAGCTCCGCCGCCAGCCCCATGCGCGGCGCGGCGAACAGCCTTGCATCCATCATGCGCAGATCGGGCGAGATGGCGGGGCGAAACCCCATCCGGGCGGCGACGCCTTCCACCGTCAGGCCGGGCGCGATCTCGATCATCTCGGGCCCCGCTGCGCCGAGGCGGAACACGGCGCTTTCAGTGACATAGAGCACGGGTTGGCCGCGCTCAGCGGCATAGGGACCGGAGAAGGTCACCTGCTCCACCTTCGCCACCGCCTTGGGCTTGCCGCCTGCCGTCAGCGTGCCGCCGAAGATCACCGATTTCGCATTCTGGCTGATGTTGATGAAGCCACCCGGGCCGATCAGCTTGTTACCGAAACGGCTGACATTGACGCACCCCTCGGCATCGAATTCGGCAAAGGAGAGAAAGGCGAGGTCGATGCCACCGCCATCGTAGAAGTCGAACTGGTAGGGCTGATCCACCTGCGCATCGGGGTTCATTGCCGCACCAGCCTCATTGCCGCTGGCCGGAGCGCCGCCGATGTTGCCCTGTTCGTTGGTCAGGCAGATGGCGTCCAGGCAGCCCTCCTCCGCCGCCACATTGGCGATGCCGGTGAAGATGCCGGAGCCGAGATTGCAGACGGCGCGAGGGAACAATTCAAGCGCGCCGCGCCGCGCCACGATCTTGCGCGCATCCAGCGGCAGCACGGGGATATCGTCCAGCGGGATGCGGAACTCGCCCGAATAGGCGGCGGAGTAGGGTGTCGCGAAGGTCTGCGCCTGGTCCGGCACCACCACGACGAGATCGACCAGGATGCCCGGGATCTTCACCATCTTCGGGTGCAGGCTGCCGCGCCGCACCATGCGCTTCACCTGCACCACGACCACACCACCGCAGCGCCTCGTGGCCTGCGCTTCGCTCAGCATTTCGAGCGTCACGGCCTCCTGCTCCATGGAGACGTTGCCGTCCTCATCGGCGCTCGTGCCGCGCAGGAAGGCGACGTCCACATGGTAGGGCTTGTAGAACAGCATCTCCTCGCCGTTGAAGGTGACCAGCTGCACCAGTTGTTCGGTCGCCGAAGGGCTCTGCCGCCCACCTTCGAGGCGTGGATCGACGAAGGTGTGCAGCCCGGTTTTCGTCAACAGCCCGGCGCGCCCGGCCGCCATTTCGCGCATCAGTTGGCTGAGCGCGCCCTGCGGCAGGCTCCACGCCTCGATTTCGTCCCGCAGCGCCATCGCCCCCATCGGCGGGCTGTTCACATAGCTGCCGGCGATGCTGCGTTTCACCAGCCCCAACTGCGCGAGGTGGCCGGTGCCGCGATTCTGCCCGTCGCCAAGCCCCACCGGATGCAGCGCGGTGAGGTTGCGCGGGCTGCCCTGGTCGCGGAAGCGCTGGCCGAGCGCTTCCAGCAGCGCGTCCGGTACGGCGTGGCCGCCGCCCGATCCGCCGATCAGCAGCGTATCGCCATCCCGCAGCACCGAGGCCGCTTCGGCCGCCGTCACCTTCCGCATCCTACCCGTTTCCTCGACCGTGCTTCGCGCTACTCTATCCGCCTAGGACGCGGAGGAAAGAGGCATGGACGGCGAAGTGACGTTGCACGTCGCGGCGGGGGTGGCGACCCTTACGCTCGATCGGCCCGCGAAGCACAACGCCATCACCAATGCGATGGCCGAGCAGCTTTCCGAGCTTGCTCGGCAAATCAACGCGGATGAGTCGATCCGTGCCGTGCTGCTGCGCGGCGGTGGTGAGCGTGCCTTCTGCGCGGGCATGGATTTGCGCGCCATCGAGGCCTTCGCCAGTGCCTGGGATTTCCGCCACCGCCCGGACTATCCCGGCGCCGTGCGCAGCATCCGCAAACCCGTGGTGGCGGCGCTGCGCGGCTGGGCGCTCGGCGGAGGCTTCGAGCTGGCGCTGGCCGCGGATATCCGGATCGCTGCCGAAAGCACTCGAGTCGGCTTTCCCGAAGTCACGCGCGGCTGGGTGGGCGGCGGCGGCGCCTCGCAGATGCTGCCGCGCCTGATCGGCTATGGCCAGGCGATGCGCCTGCTGCTGACCGGCGAGCAGGTGGACGCTGCCGAGGCGCTGCGGCTGCGACTCGTCGAGCAGGTTGTGGCCGAGGCCGAGTTGCTGCCAACGGCCGAGGCACTCTGCGCGCGGCTTGCAGCGCTCTCGCCGGTGGCGGTGCAGGCGGTGAAGGCGGCGGTACGCCACTCACTGGAAGCGCCGTTCTCCGCAGGCCTCGCCTATGAGAACGAGATGAACGTGCTGTGTCTTGCATCGCTCCGCGACGGGGCAGCACTGCGCGAGCAGGCGCGCGCATGACCCGCATCGGCATTGTCGGGCTCGGCATGGCAGTGCAGCCGCACATGTTCGCCATCCGCGAGCTGGAGCAGGCGGGCCGCGCGCAGCTTGTCGGTGGCTTCTCGCCCAGCACGCCGCGGCGCGAGGCCTTCGCGGTACGCTGGCAGGCGCCGATCTTCGAGCGGCTCGACGCGCTGGTCGCGGCGAGCGACCTGGTGCTGGTACTGACGCCGCCAGGCGCGCATCTGCCGATCGCCGAAGTCGCCGCCGCCGCGGGCAAGCATCTGCTGATCGAGAAACCTCTCGAGATCACCACGGCGCGGGCGGAGGCGCTGGTGGCGCTCGCGGCCCGAGCGGGTGTGACGCTCGGCGTGGTGTTGCAACATCGTTTCCGCCCGGCAGCGCTGCGTCTGCACCAGGCGATCACGGGCGGGGCGCTCGGCACGCTGCTCTCCTGCTCGGCGAGTGTCCGCTGGTGGCGCGATGCGGCCTATTTCGCGCAGGTTGGGCGCGGGATGAAGGCGCGCGATGGCGGCGGCGTGCTGCTGACGCAGGCGATCCACACGCTCGACCTGCTGCTGCATCTGGCGGGGCCGGTGACGGAGGTCGCCGCCTTCGCCCGCACCTCGCCGCTGCGCTCCATCGACACCGAGGACATCGCCGCGGCCACGCTGCGCTTCGAGAGCGGCGCGATCGGCGTGGTGGATGCGACAACCGTCGCCGAGCCCGGCTTTCCCGAACGCATCGAGATCGCCGGCACCGGCGGCAGCGCCGTACTGATCGCCGAGCGCCTGGAATTGCATGTGAAGGGCCGCGCGGTCGAGCTGCTGGATCGCGGCGCGGCCGGCGGTGGCGGTGCGGACCCAATGGCCTTCGACCATGGCCCGCATCGCGGCGTGATGGTCGAGATGCTCGACGCCATCGACGAAGATCGCGCGCCGAGCAACTCCGGCGTCACCGCCCTGCCGGTGTTGCGGTTGATCGATGCGGTGCTGGAGAGCGTAGAATCAGGCCGCTTCGTCGATTTGTAGTGTGTGCACCATCAGATCGTTCTCGCCCTTCTGCACGACCTCGTGCTTCTGGTTCATCAGTTCGAAGCCGAGCGTCACGATGCCACGCGCGGGGTTCTTCGTCAGGCGCTTGCCCAGCACGCGGATGCGCGCGGCGATGCGGTCGCCGACCAGGATCGGGCCAGCGAAGGACCAGCGCCAATTCAATGAAACGATCGCCGCGAAGCGCACGGGCGCGCGGTTCTTGAGTCCATCGCAGAGCGCCAATCCCAGCAACCCATGCGCGACGCGGCCGGGGTAGCCAAGCGCCTGCGCATAGGTGTCATCCATATGGATGTCGAAGAAATCGCCGGTAAGCCCTGCGAAGGCCACGATATGCGCCTCGGTCACCACGATCCCGCCGGTCTCGAAGGCCAGGGTCTCGGCGATCTGGTCGTAGCGCAGCAGCGCGGGGTCGAGCTTCATAGCCGGTGCAGGTGCAGGCCGCCGTCGATGTGGAAGGCATCGCCGGTGGAGAAGGGAATGGCGCCGGTGAGCAAGGCGGCAATGGCCTTCGCCACATCCTCCGGCTCGCCCCAGCGGCGGATCGGCGTGATGCCCTCGGCGATGCGCTCGGTATAGCGCGCGGCGACGGGGGCGGTCATGTCGGTGCGGATGATCCCCGGCCTGATCTCGAAAACCGGGATGCCGTCTTCGGCGAGGCGAAAGGCGAGGCAGCGCGCCACCATGCTGACCGCCGCCTTGCTCGCTGCATATTCGGTGCGATCGGGGCTCGCGATGCTGGCGTTGGCGGAGGAGATGAATACGGCGCCGCGCGGCCCGCGCTTCGGCGCGCCTGGTGCGACCATGCGCTTCGCCGCCTCCTGCGTCACGAAGAAGGGGGCGCGCGTGTTCACCGCCATGGCGCGATCCCAGCTTTCGGGTGTCATCGCCAGCGCATCGCCGCGCTGCATCGCGCCGACGCCGGCATTGTTGACCACCGCCTCCAGCCCGCCGCGCGCGCGCCACGCCCATTCGACCAAGGGTGCGATGGCGTCCATCTCGGCGAGGTCGGCGAGGCGGAAATCGAAGTGGCCGCCGGCGGCTTCCACCACAGCCTGGGTTTGCGATGCGCCGTCATGTTCGACATCGCAGCCGAGCACATCATAGCCGGCGCCGGAGAGGGCGGCGCAGATGGCGCGCCCGATGCCGCGGCGGGCCCCTGTCACCAAGGCTACCGGTCGCGTCATCCCAATATCTCCCGCGCCATGATGACTCGCTGAATCTGATTCGTGCCCTCGTAGATCTGCGTGATCTTCGCGTCGCGATAGAGCCGCTCGACCGTAACGCCGCGGATGAAGCCGCTGCCGCCATGGATCTGTACGGCATCCGCGGTGCGCGCCACGGCGGCGTCTGAGGCGAAGCACTTCGCCATGCTGGCGGCCAGCGTCACACGCTCACCGGCATCCATCCGGCGCGCGGCGTCCTGCACCAGCAGCCGCGCCGCCTGCGCATCCTTCGCCATGTCGGCGATCATGAAGCGGATCGCCTGTTGCTCGGCGATCGGGCGGCCGAACTGCACGCGCGCCTTCGCGTAGCGCACGCTTTCCTCCAGCGCGGATTGCACGATGCCGAGCGCAAGTGCGGCGATGCCGATACGCCCCTTGTCGAGCACCGACATCATCAGGTGGAAGCCGCGCCCCTCCGGCCCCAGCAGCGCCGTGGCGGGCAGGCGCACCTGTTCGAACAGCAGCCCGCCGACGGGCGAGGCGCGCTGGCCCATCTTGTGCTCGGCGCGCAGCCGCGTGACGCCCTCGGCGTGAAGGTCCACCAGGAAGATCGACATCCCGCGATGCCCCGCGGCGGGGTCGGTGCGCGCCAGCACGGCGGCGAAATCCGCGCGCGGCGCCATGTGGATCCACAGCTTCTCGCCCGAAAGCCGCCAGTCATCGCCATCGCGCCGCGCGGTGGTTTTCAGATTGGCGAGGTCCGATCCGGCCTCGGCCTCCGTCAGCGCATAGGCGCAAGTGAGGTCGTAGCGCAGCAGCGGTGCCAGATACTGCGCGCGCTGCGCCGCGGTGCCGTGTTCGCCGAGCAGCGTGCCGAGCAATTCCACCAACCCGACCTGGTCGGCGACGCAGGCATAGCCACGCGAGAGCTCCTCCATGACGATGGCATAGGCCTCGACGCCGGCCTCGGCGCCGCCCATCGCCTCCGGCACGGTGATGCCCAGCAGGCCGAGCTTCGCGAGCGCTTCGTAGATGTCGCGCGGAAACGCCTCGGTCTCGTCGAGTTCAGCGGCGCGTGGCGCGACTTCGGCTTCGGCGAAACGGCGCACGGTGTCGCGCAGCGCCTGCATCTCCGTCACCCGTTCGTCTCCCTGACCCTTGTTGCCCAGCATGCCGCGCATCAACGCCATACGCCAGGCCGGACGCTCGCGGCGAGCACGGCGCCATAGGCGGTCAGGCCGAGGGCGACGCCGATGAAATGCCCGTTCAGCCCGAAACTCTGCGCCAGCAGCCAGCCCCCGCCGACTGCGCAGATAAGGCGGGAGACAGCGGCTGCCGTTGGCCAGCTCATCCGTCCCGCGCCGAGCGAGGCGAAGTACAGCGCCATGCCGAGGCCGAAGCCGCCATAGGCCGGCCCGATGATCGACAGCGCCTGCGCCGCGAGCTCCACGACTGCGGGGTCGGCCGAGAAGGCGCGCGCGAAGTGGACCGGAAAGAGGCCCACCACCACGCCGATGCTGCCCGCGAAGACGAAGGCCATGGCGCCCCCGGTCCAGGCGATGCGCCTTGCCTCTGCCCAATCCCCCGCGCCAACCGCGCGCCCGACGAGTGCCGTCAGCGCCGAGCCGATGGAGAAGGCGAGCGGGATGATCAGGAACTCCAGCCGTGCCGAGATGCCGTAGCCCGCCACCACCGCCGCGCCGCGCGGTGCCAATTGCGCGGTGACGAAGATCGTCGTCAGGTTCGCCAAGGTCGCCAACCCGCAGGCCACCAGCCCGACCTTGAGGATGCGCCAGAACATGGCCCGAGAGGGTCGCTGCGCGAGGCTCGGCAGGAAGCCCGCACCGCCGCGCAATACCGCCAGGATCATCACCAGCGCCGCCATCCAGAACACCACGCCGAAGGCCGCGCCGAGGCCGGCGAGGCCCATCCCGAGCGGCTCGGCGAAGGCCCAGCCGAGCGCAGGATAGGCGCCCCAGGCCACCACCAGCACCCGCGCCGCCAGCGCATGCCGCCCGCCGCCGCGCAGCACCGAGGCCAAGGTATTCATCAGCCAGACCGGCACCGCGCCTAATCCGAACAGCCAAACGGCGTAGGGCGCCGCCGCCGCCGCCGCCTCCGCGCCCCCGATGACGCCCAGGATCGCCTGCGGCGCCAGCGCCAGCGGCAGCGCGAACAACAGCCCGCCGGCGAGCGCGATCCAGGCCGCATGCAGCACCAGCGCCGAGGCTTCTTCACGCCGCCCGCCGCCGAGCGCGCGCGCGATGGCGGACACCACGCCGCCGCCCATCGCGCCGGCCGACATCATCTGCATCAACAGCGCGAAGGGCAGCACCACCGCCCAGCCAGCCAGCGCCGCCGTGCCCTGTCGCGCGGCGAGCCACATCTCGACGAGTTGCGCCGCCGCCTGCAGCACCGAGCCCAGCGCGGTCGGCGCGGCGAGGGCGAGGATGGCGCGGGCGCGGCTCACCTCAGATGGCGATTGCGGCGGCGGGGCGGCGCGGATCGGCGGCGGCGCGCAGCAGCCCTGGCTCCTGCCGCACCACTGCGAGGCCGGCGCCGTTTGGCCAGCGCAGCTCGGGTGAGGCGCCCATGCGTCCTGTCAGGTCGCGCGACGCGGGCGGATTGCCGCCGGGGACGGAGGTTTGGCTCACACCCCCCGATACAACGAGAATCCCCACGGCGTGAACTTGATCGGCAGGTGATAATGCAGATGTTCGTCGAAGACCCGGAAGCGGAACGGCACCACTTCCAGGAAGGGCGGCGGCGGCTTGTCGTCCCCCGCGTAGAATTCGCTGAGGTGGAACATTACCTCATGCATGCCCGGGCCCACGCCTTCGCCGCCAGTGATCGGATGGTCGAGTGTGCCGTTTGATGAAAGGCGGCCATCCGCCAGGACCTGACGAGACCCATCCTCCAGAATTCGGTGGACCTCGACCCGCATGCCCGTGCCGGGGCGACCCTGCGCCACGTCCACGGCATGCACTGAAATTCCGCCAGCCATTAAGCCGTACCTTCCAGTCAGAAAGCGAACAACTGGCCCCATCTTGATGCCCGCCGCGCCCCAACGCCCGCCAGCCTAGACCTTTCAGCGACTCCCGAGTCGATTGCGACGGCACCGCCTTGCAGCGGGACATCGATCTGGAGGTCCTGGTTTGTCGCCTGACAGCGACACACTCATAGATTGCATGAGTGTTTAATTCATTACGCCATAGATATTCGCGCCAGATAAGAAACTCGTAAAACGAGCAATCTTTCTGCATATCCTACGCAAATTTCGGGAATGAGGCGTTGTTTGGCGCGATGTCCTGGCTGTCCAAGTTCGGCACGATCCTTGCGAGACATATCGCACGTTCGAGGAGATCGCCATGCGCCGACGCCACCTGCCGCTTCTCGCGGCATCCGCAGCCCTCCCGTGGGGCACAATTGCCCGCGCGCAGGAATTGCCGACGCGCCCGATCCGCATGGTCGTGACCTTCCCGCCCGGTGGCTCCTCCGACATCGTCGGCCGCGTACTGGCCGAGGCACTGGGGGCGCGCCTTCCCGCGCGCCCGATCATCGACAACCGCCCCGGCGCAGGCGGCACGCTCGGCGCCGGCCATGTCGCGACCCAGGCGCCGGATGGCTCCGTGCTGCTGATGTCGAACACCGCGCCGATCGTCACCTCCCCGCCCTTGTATCCGAATATCACCTACAACCCGGTCACCGGCCTGACGCACATCGCCTATGTCGGCGCGGCGCCGCTGGTGATCATCACCAACCCGCGCCTGGTGCCGGCCACCGACCTGCCGGGGCTGATCGCCTGGATCAAGGCGCAGCCCGCGCCGCCGGGCTATGGCAGCTCCGGCGCCGGCTCCATCGCGCATATCTTCGGCGAGGTGCTGCAGACGCGCATTGGTGCGCCAATGAACCACATCCCCTACCGCGGATCCTCGCCCATGCAGGCGGATCTGCTGGCGGGCGTGATCCCCATGGCCTTCGACCCGCTGCCGCAGAATGTGGAGAACATCCGCAGCGGCCGCATCCGCGCCATCGCGCTCGCCGCCCCCGGCCGCCACGCCATGGCGCCGGACGTCGCGACCACGGCGGAGGGCGGCTATCCAGACCTGCTGAGCGAGAATTGGATCGGCGTCGCCGGCCCGCCCGGCATGGCGCCTGCGCTGGTGGCGCGCCTGCACGCCGAGATCACGGCCGCGATGCAGACGCCGATGATGAAGACACGGCTTGAGGAACTCGGCGTTGCCACGCGCCCGATGAGCCCGGCCGAATTCACCGCCTTCGTGGCGCAGGAGGTCGAGACCATCGGCGGCGCCATCCGGCGCCTTGGCATCACGGCCGGATGACGATGCGCGTCGTCGTGGTCTTCTTCGGCCAGCCAGGCGGTGGCGCCTTCAACGCCGCGGGGCTCGCGGGGCTGGATCGCGCCGCGATGCGGCTCGGCCTCACGCCGGAAGTGGTGTGGGAAGCGCAGCCCGCGCGCCGGGTCGAAACCGTGGCCGCCGCCGCCGCGCGCGCCGACCTGCTGGTGGCCCACGGCGGCCAGGGCGAGATCGCTGTGGCCGAGGTCGCGCCGCGCTTTCCCGGCACTGCCTTCGCGGTGACGCAAGGCCGCATCACCGGCCCGAACATCGCGGGCTTCGAAGTATTGCAGGAGCACTCGGCCTTCCTTGCCGGTGCGCTGGCCGGCTGGTGGATCAAGGCGGGCGTGGCGGCGCACCTCTCGGGCGAGAAGGTGGCACCGGGCTTGCGCGGCCGCGCCGGCTTCGCTGCAGGCCTCGCGCACGCGCGACCCGACGCCAAGTTGCTGACGGGATTCTGCGGCGACCAGCACGATCCCGCCTTGGCCGAGGCATGGACCGCCGGGCAGGCACGTGCGGGTGCGGAAATTCAGTTCACCATGCTCGATGCAGGCCGCAGCGGCGCCATTGCCGCGGCACGGGCGGCGGGCATCCGCGGCATCGGCAATGTGCGTGACTGGACGCGCGAGGATGATGTGTTCCTTGCCGCCGCCATCGCCGACAATGGCGTGGCGATGGAAGCGGCGATCGAGGCATTTCGGGATGAGCGCTTCGAGGATCGGCGGCTGGGGCTGGAGACAGCTTCGGCCGTGCGTCTCGCCCTCGCCCCCGACGTGGCGCCGGACCTCGCGCAGCGGCTGGATGCGCTGCGCGAGGCGATCATCGCCGGGGAAATTTCGGTGCCAGAGCATTGGTCGGGCGCCGAATGGGCGCCGAGCTAAACCTTGGGCCGCGCCTTCAGTTCGGCGAGGATTTCGGCCAGCAGGACCTCCGACGGCGTCGGGACTTTCGGCGCGGCCTCCTGCTTGCCCTTCAGCCTCGTGAGCACGCGCAGCAGCCAGAAGATGGCCATGGCGACGATCAGGAACTTGATGATTGCGTTGATGAACATGCCGATGGCCAGCACCGCCGCCCCGTTCGCCCGCGTCGCTTCCAGTGAGGCCGCACGCTCCCCGCTCAGCACGATGAACAGGTTCGAAAAGTCGATCCCGCCAATCAGCAGGCCGATGATCGGGTTGATCAGATCCTCGACCAGGCTGGCGACGATCGAGGTGAAGGCCACGCCGATGACGATGCCGACGGCAAGGTCGATGACGTTGCCGCGCATGATGAAGGCCTTGAACTCGCGCAGCCATTCGGGCTGCTGGATCGAACGGTTCGTCGGTGGCGGCATGCTGCTCTCCCCGCATCGAGCCTTGACGGTCGGCTCTCCCGCTTCCGCTATTCGGCGCCGCACCAACCGGCGATCAGCGCGGCGATCACCGCAACGCCGCGCTTGTAGTCCGCCACATCCACCCACTCGTCCCGCCCGCCATTCTGGGTCAGGTCGCCACACAGCGGCCCCAGGCCCACACAGGGGATTCCCGATTGCACCATCGGGTTTCGGATGTCCGACGAGGTGTGCAGCGGGTTGATCTCGGGCGCCGTGCCGGTGCCGCGCAGCACAGCCTGGAAGGTCTCCATCCAAAGCGGGTGGTCGAGCGTGACCTCGGCGCCGGTGACGCCCGAAAGCATTTCGACGCGCGGCGGATTGTCGCGCAGGAAATCATCGGCAGCGGCCGCCTCCTGCACCGCGGCGAGTAGCTCGGCCTGCACTTCGGCCAGCTTCTCGCCGGGCGGGAAGGCCAGCGCGCCATGGAGTTGCACGGCCGGCGCCACGCGCGCGGCGCGACCATCACCGAGGCTGCGGATGTCGCCGATCAGCAGGTTGGTGCTGCGCCCGACCGCGGCATCGAGCGCTGGGTGATGCACCCGAGCACCGCGCCGCGCATCGAGTGCCCGCAGCGCCGCCAGCACGACCATCGCCTTGTCGGTGGGATTGATCGCGAGATGCGCAAAGGCCGTATGGCCCGGCTCGTTCGTCGGCGGCAGGCGGCCGGGGATGATGATCTTGAAGACGAGCTGGCCGGAGGCGAGCGCCTTCACCTCCCGCATGCCGATCCCGGATTCCGCCGGGTGGAGATAGACCGCCGCATCGGCTGTCACACCGCCATGCAGCAGCGCATGCACGCCCCGCGCATGGCGCTTGGAGGGCGTGCTGGCGAAGATCACCTCGCCCTTCGGGACCAGGCCCGCCGCGCGAATCACGCGCAGCGCCTCGACCATGGTGGCCACACCCGCGAGGTCGTCGGAGACGCCCCAGCCATAAAGGCGCCCGCCTTCGATCTCGCCGGCGAAGGGGTCGTGCTTCCAGCCATGCGCGGGCTGAAAAGCCTCGCCATCCGGATGCGCGAAGAAGATCACGCTGCGCCCGCCGCCGCTGCCCGGGAAGCGCGCCAGCACCGCCTCCCGCTCCTCGGCGGCGATGGCGGCTTCGGCGGCGAATTCCTCGCGCAGCACGACATCGGCGGGGCGATAGCGGCGTTGCTCCACCTTGCAGCCGAGTGCCGCAAAGGCGGCGCCCACATGCGCCTGCACCGCTGCCTCGCCCTGTTGTTGAAGGGCGATCAGCTCGCGCAGGAAGCCGATGGCGGCCTCGCCCCCGGCGTCAGCCGCCTTGTCCACCCGTGTCGCGACGTCCATGCGAAGTCAGTCCTGATTCCCAAACCGGGACGATGGTCGGGGGGCGGGATGGCGCCGTCAACCGCCGCACCTTCGCGGCACCGCGAGGCCGTGCCAGAAACTTGGCGGGATACGGGGAGGCCACCGCGAATGATGACGTTGCTGATCGGGGCCAAATGGTCCTCCACCTGGACCATGCGCGGCTGGCTCGCCTGCAAGCTTTCGGGCCTGCCCTTCGAGGCCGAGACGATTTTTCTGTCGCGCCCCGACAGCAAGGCGCAGTTGGCGTTGGCCTCGCCCACAGGGTTGATCCCGGTATTGCGCGATGACGATTTCCTGGTGACCGACACGCTCGCCATCGCGGAATACCTGTGGGAACTCGCCCCCGGCTGCGCCATCTGGCCGCAGGAGCGACGCGCGCGCGCCGCGGCGCGGATGTCCGCCACCGAGATGCACGCGCATTTCCAGGATCTGCGCGCAGCGATGCCGATGAACCTGGTGAAGCGCTGGCCAATCGCGAACGGCCTGCCCTCCAACGCCAAGCTGCTCGGCCGCCCCGGCGTGGCGGCGCAGGTGGCGCGCGCGCAGGAAAGCTGGCGGCAGACCCGCGCGGCATGGGGCGCCGGCGGGCCCTACCTGTTTGGCGAGACCTTCACCTTCGCTGATGCGATGTGGGCGCCGATGGCGAGTCGCTTCCGCACCTACTCGGTGGAACTCGCCCCCGACGCGCAGGCCTATGCCGATGCGGTGCTGGCGCATCCGCTGGTCGTCGAATGGGTCGAGGGCGCCTGGGCGCAGGCGCGCGAGATTGGCCTTGAGGCCTGCGCCGCTTGGCCTTGAGCCCCTTGGCATTAGCCCCTGGGCCTTGATGGCCCGGCTCGGGCGCGGCAGGCTGCGCGCTTGGCAGGAGGCTTTGGCACATGCTCGATCCGGTCGGCCGCGTCGTCATGGTGAGCGGTGCCTCGCGCGGCATTGGGCGGGAGGTGCTGCGCCGCCTGCATGGCTCGGGCTGGTTCGTCAGCGCTGGTGCGCGCGGGAAGCTGCGGGTCTCGGCGGGGCCCGACCTGATGACGCATCGCTACGAGGCGGAGGAGGCCGGCTCGGCCGAGGCCTGGGTGGCCGCCACGATGGCCCGCTTCGGGCGGATCGACGCGGTGGTGAACGCCGCCGGCATCAATCCCATGGCCGGGCTGCTCGACGCCGACGAGGCGCCGCACGATGCCATGTGGCGGGTGAATGTAAAGGGCCCGATGCGCCTGATCCGCAGCGCCTGGCCGCATCTGATGGCGGGCGGGGAGGGGCGGGTGGTGAACTTCGCCTCGCTGTCGGGCAAGCGCGTCGCGAACGAGAATATCGGCTACGCGATGAGCAAATTCGCCGTAGTGGCGCTGACGCAGGAGGTCCGGCGCCTCGGCTGGGAGCACGGCATCCGCGCCACCGCGCTCTGCCCCGGCTTCGTCGCCACCGAGATGACGGCGAAGGCGCGCTTCCCGCGTGAGGCGATGAGCCGGCCCGAGGACATCGCCGTGCTGGTCGATACGCTGCTGCGCCTGCCCAATACGGCGACGATCGGGGAACTCGCCGTCAATTGCCGCTTCGAGGCGCTCGCTTAAGGCAGCGTCGGCAGCGCCTTGTGCAGGGGGCGTGGCGTTCTGCGCCGTTCCGGCAGCGCCGCCTGCGGCAGCAGCGCGGTCCGGCCGACGCGCAGCAGCGCCTGCTGACGCGCGAATTCCGCCGCCCCCAGCCAGCCGCGTTGCCGCGAGGGGGCGAGCAGACTCTGGGCCGGGGTGAGGTCCTTCGGCAGCGGGGCGTTTCGCATTTTGCAATTCCTTCGATAGAGGCCGGCCGCGCACAGCGCAGTGCGGCCACCGACAAGGAGATCGCGAGAGGCGATACGCGTCGCGAGACGACCGCGGGGGCGGTGCGTCAGACCATCGAGACCTCGGGGGTGGCTCCTGGTATCTTGCGACTTGCATTGCAACTTGCGGTTCCTCGCGGTGGCGAGGTGAAAGTCGCAAGCGCTATGCCAAAACCCTCAGCGCGGGGCGGCGCCAGGCGGCAATTGCAGCCCGCCGGAGAAGCCCTGGAGCGTCCACTCGTAAGGCATGGGGTCGCCACGCACGAAGCCCATTCGCGCCGTACCAAGACCCACGATCAGCATGATGCAGGCGGTCCTGGCAGCAAGCAGTACCAGTGTGATCGCGGGCTGGAGGTTGTCTCGCACGTCGCCCTGGTAGCCGATGGCCGCCATGCTCAGCACGGTCAGCCCCAGCAGCAGCCAGGGGATTTCGGCCGGTATGCGGCTCGCAAAGGCGAAGCGCTGGCTGGTGGCGAGGTCGAAGGTCTCGTTCAACGCATCGATCAGCGATACCGAGAGCGCATCTGGCCGCGCCCGCGGCCATCAGGGTGCCGAGGTCTGGCGCTTCGCGCGCCGAGGTGATCCGGGCGATCCGATTTCGTGTGTAGGCTTCCAACTCCTGGGCTATGGCCAGCCCCTCTGGCCCACCCACCATCTGGGCGCGCAGCCAGGCGGTGCCGATTGCGTTCGCCTCGTGCATGCCGAGTTGCCGGCGTTCCTGGTAGGGGCCCTCGGCCATGCTGATGCCGAGGCCCAGAATGAACGCAAGCAGGCCGAGCAGGCCGCACACCACCACGCCGATCCCTTCCGCGACTGCCGAGTGCGACCGAGGATCATGGCGCCGGCTCGGCCGGCCGGCAATCTGGCCCATCTTCCGCTTCACGCCGGAAACCCCCATCTTGGCTTCGGCTGGAGGCCAGAAATGCAAACCGATTTCACGCTCGAGCAGTTGCGCGACCCCGATACGGCCGAGAGCAATCGTATCCTGCGCACCTGCGTGCATTGCGGCTTCTGCACCGCCACCTGCCCGACCTTCCTGCTGCTGGGCGATGAACTGGATAGCCCGCGCGGGCGCATCTATCTCATCAAGGACATGCTGGAGCAGGACCGCCCGGCGACGCCGGAGGTGGTTCAACACATCGATCGCTGCCTGTCCTGCCTGGCGTGCATGACCACATGCCCCTCGGGCGTGAACTACATGCACCTGGTCGATCACGCGCGTCGGCATATCGAGGAAACCTACGACCGCCCCTGGCCGGAGAAGCTGCTGCGCCGGGCGCTATCCTTCCTGCTGCCCTATCCGCGGCGCTTCCGCCTCGCCCTGTTCGGCGCCGGGCTGGGTCGGCCCCTGGCGCGCTTCATCCCAGGCCAGTCGATGATGGCCAAGCGGGCGCGCGCCATGCTGAGCCTCGCCCCCGAGAGCATCGCCGCGCCCAGCAGCGTTGAGCGCCCAGGCACCTATCGTGCCGAGGGTATCCGCCGCGGTCGCGTGGCGCTGCTGACCGGCTGCGCGCAGCAGGTGCTAGCGCCATCGATCAACGAGGCCACGATCCGGCTGCTGACGCGCATGGGACTCGATGTGGTGGTGACGGCCCAGCAGGGCTGCTGTGGTGCGCTCGACCATCATATGGGCCACCACGACCCGGCGATGCGCCTGGCACGCGCCAATATCGAGGCCTGGACAATGGAGATGCAACGCGAGGGGCTGGATGCGGTGGTGGTCAACGCTTCGGGCTGCGGCACGACGGTGAAGGATTACGGCTTCATGTTCCGCGCGGAGCCCGAGCCTTGGGCCGCGCGTGCTGCAGCCGTCTCGGCGATGACCATGGACATCTCGGAACTGCTGCTGCGCTATGACTACGCGTCCAGCCGGGCGAAACCGAACCTGAGCGTCGCCTACCATGCCGCTTGCAGTTTGCAGCACGGCCAGCAGATCACCGCCGCGCCGAAGGACCTGCTGAAGCGGGCCGGCTTCACGGTGAAGGAACCGGCGGAGGGTCATCTGTGTTGCGGCTCGGCCGGCACCTACAACCTCATGCAACCCGAGATCGCCGGGCAATTGCGGGAGCGCAAGCTCGGCTACCTCGACCGCACCCGGGCGGATCTGATCGCGGCGGGGAACATCGGCTGCCTGACGCAACTCGCCGGCGGGCGGATGCCCACGGTGCATACCGTCGAGTTGCTGGACTGGATGGCCGGCGGGCCCGAGCCTGCGCAGGTCACCGCCGCCCGTGCCGCCCTGGTCACGCGGATGGAGGGGGTTTCCTGATGCATCGTCGCGCGCCGGTCGTGGATTTCAGTGCCCCCTGCGTGAGTAAGCCATCGTGATCGGGCGATGTTGCATCGTCGTGCCGGCTTGCCGGAGCATCGCGACATGATCCGAAGCGCCTGGCTTTTGCTCGCCCTGCTGGCCCCCTTGCCGCTCGCCGCCCAGGCGCCCCGCCCCAGCCCGGCCGAGGCGCGCCGCGCCGAGCTCGACCGGCTGTTCGAGGCGCTGCAAACCGCGCCCGATTCGCAGGGCGGGCAGTTGGTGGAGGCGCGGATTCGCGCGGTCTGGGGCCAGGCGGCCTCGCCCGCCACGGGCCTGCTGCTCCGTCGCGGGGTTCGCAACCTCCAGCGCAACGAGGCCGGGGAGGCGCTGGAGGATTTCGACGCCGCCCTGGTGCTCGATCCCGGCGCCGCCGATGGCTGGTTGCTGCGCGCCCGCGCCCTGGCCGCGCTCGGCGATCGCGCCGCGGCGGCGCGCGACCTGCGGGAGGCGCTGCGCCTCGAGCCCCGGCATTTCGGTGCGCTGGTCCAACTCTCCGAATTGCAGCAGGAGGCCGGCGACCTGCCCGGCGCGCTGCGCAGCTTCGACGCCGCACTGGCGCTCTACCCCAAGCTGCCGGGCGGCGAGCAGCGCCGGCGCGAACTCTTCCGGGCTGCCGAGGGCGATGCACTGTAGCGCAAGCTTCGGATGGCGGAGGCCCGGCAGGGCCAGCATAGTCGCCCCATGCCCGACGCCGTGACCCTCCCCGATCCAGATGCGCTGCGCTGGCAGTCCGTGCTGATGCGCGACCCTGACCTGGCCGGTGACCCTTTTCTCTATGCCGTGACGACGCAAGGCGTCTTCTGCCGGCCCGGCTGCCCCGCCCGCCCGCCGCTGCGGCGCAATACGCGCTTTTTCGCCGATGCGCCCGCTGCCGAGGCGCAAGGCTTCCGCGCCTGCAAACGCTGCGACCCGAAGGGCGAGCGGGCGCGCCTGCACGCCGAATCGGTCGCCGCCGCCTGCCGGATGATCGAGGCGGCCGAGGCGATCCCGAGCCTTGAAGCGCTGGCCGCCCGCGCCGGCTATGCGCGGCACCATTTCCTGCGCCTGTTTCGCGACATCACCGGCGTCACGCCGCGCAGCTATGCGGAAGGGGTGCGCGCCCGGCGCCTGCAGGAAGCGCTCGCCGCCGGCGACCGGGTGGCGGAGGCCGTGGCCGGGGCGGGCTTCGGCAGCGAAAGCCGCGTCTATGAGGATACTGCCCGGCATCTCGGCATGACGCCCGGCGCGGCGCGGCGAGGCGGGGCAGGGGAGGTGATCCGCATTGCCCGCGCCCAAAGCGTCATGGGTCCGCTATTGGTCGGCGCCACCGAGGCCGGCGTGTGCTTCATCGGGTTTGCCGAGCCACATGCGGCGCTGGAAGGCGATTTGCGTGCCCGCTTCCCGAAAGCGCGCCTGGAAGCCGCGCCCGACTTCCTGGCCGAGACGGTGCGGGAAGTGGCGCGCTTCATCGCCGAACCGGTCGCCGCCCTCGCCCTGCCGCTCGACCTGCGTGGTACCGCTTTCCAGCGCCGGGTGTGGGAGGCGCTGCGGCGCATTCCTCTGGGCGAAACGCGCAGCTATTCTGGTCTTGCTGCCGAGCTCGGCCAGCCCAGGGCCACGCGCGCCGTGGCGCGGGCCTGTGCGCAGAATCCGGTGGCGCTCGCCGTGCCCTGCCACCGCGTCGTGGGGGCGAGTGGCGACCTGACAGGCTATCGCTGGGGTGTGCCGCGCAAGGCGGCGCTGCTGGCTGGTGAGAAGCGCGCCCGTTGAATCTTCCTCAGCGCGGGAATCTCCCTCAGCGCGGGAATCTCCCTCAGCGCGGGAATTTCCCTCAGCGCGGGAATTACGCTCAACGCGGCGGCTCGGCGGGCGTTTCGGTGGCCGGCGGCGCTGCTGTCGCCGGGGCCTCGGCGGCGGGCGCGGCGGGCGCCGGCGTGGCGGCCGGAGCTCCGCGAAGCACCAGGCGTTCGCGCCCGTTTGCAGAGGCGCCGATGATCGTCCACTCGCCATCCATGCTGCCATCCGGATTCAGCGCGTAGATGCCGATGCCCGGCCGCTGCGCCAGCCCATAGGCCACCGAGATCGTCCGGCCGGAGGCGAAGCCCACCCCCTCGATGACATCATTGCCGATGCGCCATAGGATGGTGAAGGAGGCAAGGCCCGATTGCCGGATCTGCGCGACCCCTGTGTAGGGCGTGCCGTCCAGATTTACCCCTGTCACGTCATAAAGCCCCGATTGCTGCGCCCGCGCCGGCGTGGCCAGCGAAAGACCGATCAGCAGGACGGCAAGGATGTGGCGCATGGGCGTGCTCCTGGGATGGCGCCTCTGCATGCCTACTTCACTTCACGATGGCAACCCGCAGCGCATTGGTGGTGCCCGGCGTGCCGAAGGGAACGCCGGCAGTGACGACCACCTCGTCGCCCGCCTTGGCGAAGCCTTCCTGGCTGGCGGCGCGGATCGCCTTGGCGACCATGTCCGTCATCGAATGCGGCTCCACCGACATGATCGGGTGCACGCCCCAGACCACAGCCATGCGGCGCGCGGCCTGCAGGCTGGCGGTGAGGCAGAGGATCGGGCAACCCGGCCTTTCCCGCGCCACGCGTAGCGTGGTTGAACCGGTGGATGTGAAGGTGGCGATCGCCTGGGCCTCGATCGTGCCGGCCACCTGGCGTGCGGCGGCGGCGATGGCGCCGGCGGAGGTGCGCTCGGGGGCCGGACGCTCGGCATCGGTAAGCCTGCGCCAGCCATCGTCCTGCTCCACGCGGGCGATGATGCGGTCCATGATGTTGACCGCCTCGAAGGGGAATTGCCCGGCGGCGGTCTCGGCCGAGAGCATCACCGCATCCGTGCCGTCGAACACCGCGGTCGCGACGTCCTGCGCCTCGGCCCGGGTCGGCGAGGGGGCGCTGATCATGCTCTCCAGCATTTGTGTGGCCACCACCACCGGCTTGCCGAGCAGGCGGGCGGCGCGGACGATCTGCTTTTGGATCAGCGGCACTTCCTCGGGCGGGCATTCAACGCCGAGGTCGCCGCGCGCCACCATGACGCAATCGGCGAGTTCCAGGATGGCGTCGAGGTTCTCGACCGCCTGGGGCTTCTCCATCTTCACCATGATCCAGGCGCGGCCGGCGGCGATGGCCTTGGCTTCCGCCACATCCTCCGGGCGCTGGACGAAGCTGAGGCCGATGTATTCGACCCCCTGTTCCAGCACGAAATCGAGGTCCTTGCGGTCCTTCTCGGTGAGTGCCGGGATCGGCAGCACCACGTCCGGCACGTTCACGCCCTTGCGGTCGCTCAGCGGGCCGCCGACCAGCACTTCGGTTTCCAGATGGTCCTCGCGCTGCTTGGTCACGCGCAGGCGCAGCTTGCCGTCATCGAGCAGCAGCGTGGTGCCGATGCCCGCGGCTGCAATGATCTCGGGGTGAGGCAACTGCACGCGGCGCACATCGCCCGGGGTGGGGTTGAGGTCGAGCCGGAAGGACTGCCCGGTTTGCAGCGAGACGCGCCCTGCCTGGACCTTGCCGACGCGCAGCTTGGGTCCCTGGACGTCGGCGAGGATGCCGATCGGGCGCTCCACCTTCTTCTCCAGCGCTCGGATGATGGCGATTCGCGCGGCGTGATCCTCGTGGCTGCCATGCGAGAAGTTGAGGCGGAACACGTCGGCCCCGGCGCGGAACAGGCGCTCGATCACCTCCGGGGTGGAGGATGCCGGGCCGAGCGTCGCCACGATCTTGGTGCGGCGGCGGCGGCGCAGCGGGATTCGGGTGGCCATGCGGGGGGCGTTTCCTTCGCGGGGCGCGATCGGGGGGGCGTCGGGGAGGGTGGCGGCGAGGCTTGCGGCATCTGGCCGCACGACGGTGGGCGCCACGCCGAGGGCGCGCGCCACCTCGCCCACACGATCGTCGGGGACGCGCTTCCATTGGCTGACGGCGGCGGTGGAGATGCCCAGCGCCGTGGCGATCCGGGTGACGGCACCACGCTGGAGGAGGAGGGCTTCGAGGGCAGGGTCGCGCATGGCCTTACCTTAGCGACTTTAAGTCCGATGCCAAGTGTAGAAAATTTGCCTTACTTTTGCTAAGTAATCAGGATAACCCGGAGGTCGTTGACGTTGGTCAGCGTCGGCCCCGTCACCACCAGATCGCCCAAGGCAGCGAACAGCGCATAGCTGTCGTGGCGGGCGAGAACGGTGCGCGGGTCCATCCCTGCCGCGCGGGAGCGGGCCATTGTGTCGGGCGTGGCGATGGCGCCGGCATTGTCCTCGGACCCGTCGATGCCGTCCGTGTCGCCCATCAGCGCCCAGATCCCGGATGCGCCGGCCAGCGCCATCGCGCAGCCGAGCAGGGATTCGCTGTTGCGCCCGCCCCGACCATGCCCCTCGGCACCGATCGTCACCGTGGTCTCGCCGCCTGAGAGCAGCACGCAAGGCGCGGGCAGGGGCTGGCCATGGGCCCGCGCCGATAGCGCCATGCCCGCCAGCGCCAAGCCGAGGCCGCGCGCCTCGCCTTCCAGCGCATCGCCCAGGATCAGGGGGGTGAGGCCAAGGCCCCGCGCCGCCTCGGCCGCCGCGTGCAGCGCCGTCATGGGAGTGGCGATGAAGCGGTAATCCGATGTGCCGAGGCGCGGGTCGCCGGGCTTGGGCGTTTCTTCCACGGCACGGGCGAGGTGGGCGGTGACGGCATCGGGCAGTGCCATCCGGTAATGCGCGACCAGGGCGCGCGCCTGCGCAAAACTGGTCGGGTCCGCGACGGTGGGGCCGGAAGCGATGGCGGTGGGGTCATCGCCGGGCACGTCGCTGATCGCCAGCGTCACGACCCGCGCCGGCTGCGCCGCCAGGGCCAGCCGCCCGCCCGAAAAAGCCGAAAGGTGGCGGCGGATGCAGTTCATCTCGTTGATCGTGGCGCCGGAGGCCAGCAGCGCCCGGTTCACCGCCATCAACTCGTCCAGCGTCAGGCCGGGAGCCGGCAGGGTGGTCAGCGCGGAGCCGCCGCCGGAAACCAGGAACAGCACCAGATCCTCGGCCTGGAGCCCCGACACGGCGTCCAGAATCCGCTGCGCCGCAGCGGCGCCGGCGGCGTCGGGCACCGGGTGGCTGGCCTCCAGCACCTCGATCCGCTTGGTCGGATGGCCATGGGCGTAGCGCGTGACAACGACGCCGGAGAGCGGCACCTCGGGCCAGGCGGCCTCGACGGCGGCGGCCATGACGGCGGCGGATTTGCCCGCACCCACCACCACCACCCGGCCCTGCTTCGGCGGGGCGGGCAGGTGGCGCGCCAGCACCACGCGCGGGTCGGCGCTGGCGATGGCGGCTTGGAACAGGGTCAGCAGCGCGGCGCGCGCGCGGGCATCGGTCCAGGGCATGGCGCATGATGCCGCGCGGGGCTATCACCCGCCACCCCGAGCCGGAGACCCCGCCCCATGCGCATCCACCGCATCGCCGCCATCCCCGCCGATGGCATCGGGCAGGAGGTGATTCCGGCCGGCCTCGAAGTGCTCCGCGCGCTGGCCAGGCGCAGCGGCGATTTCGCGCTCGAGGTCGAGGATTTCCCCTGGGGCAGCGACTACTACCGCGCCCATGGCCGCATGATGCCCGAGGATGGGCTGGAGACGCTGAAGCGCTTCGATGCCATCTTCTTCGGCGCCGTCGGCGACAAGGACCTGCCGGACGACATCACGCTGTGGGGCTTGCGCCTGCGCATCTGCCAGGGCTTCGACCAATACGCCAATATTCGCCCGACCCGTGTGCTGCCCGGCCTGACCAGCCCGCTGCGCGCCGTCGAGCCGGGCGACATCGATTGGGTGATCGTGCGCGAGAACAGCGAGGGCGAATATGCCGGCCATGGCGGCCGCGCCCATCGTGGCCACCCCGAGGAAATCGCCACCGAAACCGCTATTTTCACCCGCGTCGGCGTGACTCGGATCATGCGCACCGCCTTCGCCATCGCCGCCGGGCGGCCGCGCAAGCTGCTGACGGTGGTGACGAAATCCAACGCGCAGAAGCACGGCATGGTGTTCTGGGACGAGATCGCCGCCGAAGTGGCGGGGGAGTTCCCCACCGTGACCTGGGAGAAGGAACTGGTGGACGCGATGGCAGCGCGGATGGTGCGCAGCCCGCGCAGCATCGACACGGTGGTCGCCACCAACCTCCACGCCGATATACTTTCCGACCTCGCCGGCGCGGTGGCCGGCAGCCTCGGTGTGGCGCCGACGGCCAATCTCGATCCCTCGCGCCGCTTCCCGAGCATGTTCGAGCCGATCCATGGCTCGGCCTTCGACATCGCCGGCAAGGGCATCGCCAACCCCGTCGCCACCTTCTGGACGGCGGTGATGATGCTCGACCATCTCGGCGAGCCAGCGGCGGCGCGGTTGCTGATGGAGGCGGTGGAGCGCGTCTGCGCCGCGGGCATCCGCACCGCCGATGTCGGCGGCACCGCGACCACGGCCGAGGTCACCGCCGCCGTCTGCCGCGCCATCGCCGGCGACAATCTGGCGCCCTGACCTCCGAGCGCCCATCTAGCGCACTATCGGTTCGATTGAACCGATTTCGTGCGCTATAAACACTTGAATCTAAAGCACGGACTTTGGTTCAAACGATTCCGTTTGAACCAAACGTGCTTTAGG
>JBBSCP010000005.1:0-34769 GCA_038250135.1 Acetobacterales bacterium
CCGCCAGGCCCAAGGTGGCGGCGAGGCCCTTCGTCTCCATCGCGGCATAGCCACGCGGCGCGACCTCGCCGATCGGCCGCGCGCGCATTTTCTGCTCGACGGGCAGGTCGAAGAAATCGCGGGAGACGGCGAAGGCCCGATCAAGCACTGCGGCATCGATCCCGTGCCCGCGAATGATGAGGAAGCCAACCTCCTCGCAGGCCTGGCGCACCGCGCGCACCACAGCGTCGCGATCATCAACCGGGCCTGCGACGAAGGGCGCGATGTCGATGATGGGGATATCCATCAGCGTGGCGCTCATCAGACTTTCCTCAAGGAGCGCGTTCTGCTCTCCATTGCGGGGACCGGCATCGGGAAGGCCGAGAGCGGTGTGCGACCGAAGCGTGCATAGGCCTCCTCCACCCCGATCACGCGGCCCAACAGCAACCCCTCTCCGGTCTCGGTCGTTGCGTCGAGCAACCGGCGGCCGAGTGGGCGTGTTTCCAAGGGGTAGAAGGTGTCGCTTTCATAGCCGCGGATGTTGAAGTTCAGGATCGTCGCCGGCGCGTCGAGGGCGGCGAACCAATGCGCGTTTCGCGCACCGTCGCGCGCCTGAAGAATGTCACCCGGCGCGAGCACGCCATCGAAGACCAGGCGCAGGTGCATCGCATCCGGCGCGGCATGCGCCACGCGGTCGAATTCGCGTGCGTGCAGGGCGCCGGTGAGCAGCACCTGCGTCGAGGTTACGTTGTGGTGGCAGTGGCAGGGATGCACCTCGCCGGGTGCCACGTGAATCACCTGGATCGTGTCGTCGCGCGTGCCGTGGTCGCGGCGCGACAGCACCTGGTCCTGACCACTCTCCAGCGCGCGAGCGATCCAGGGGGCGAGCGTCACTTCCGGCGGATCGGCGCGCAGGATGTCGAGAATGTGCGCCTGGAATTCCAGCACCTCCATCTCCCCCGCACCGAACGCATCGGTCGCCGCGAGCAGCGCGGCGACCAGCGGCAGATCCGCCGCCGGCACATCCGGAAGGGCGCGGCCCATGCGGCTGTTGTTCATGCGAGTTCGGCTTCCAGCGCGGCAAGTGCCGCACGGATCTGGGCGCGCCTTGCCTCGCCGACCAGCGCATCAGCACCACGAAAGATGTCAGCCACGCGCTTCGAGAGGTCAGACATCCATTTGCGGTCGTCATTTGTGTGCACCGGCGCGCGCAGTACGGTGTCGCCGCCATAGGTCGGAATCGGATGCGTGACACCATCGCTAGGCTGCTGCGGTGTGTCGCCCTCGACCATCTTGCGGATGGCGCGGCGCAGGCGGCGTCGATACTGCGCGACGCCGGCATCGGGCCGTGACGCGCCGCGAGCGCCTCGGTCAGAGGCCCTCCCTCGCCTTCCGGGTATTCATTGCCGCGACGCAGCGCCTGGCTGGCGGCCGCAATGGCGGCGGGGCTCGGGCCGAACGGGCTCTCGTTTGAACACAGCCGATGCATGCCGGGGCGCCTGATGCCGGGAATCGGCGCCAGCGCGCCACCGATGCCGGCCAGTGCGGGCCGAGGCTGAGGCGCTGGTCGCGGAGCGGCGCCGAGGCTGGGCAGGTGGTTCATGTGGCCGAGGGTTGCAACGCGCGTGCCAGCAGCGCGGCGGCGGTGCCGGTGACGATGGCCGCGCGTGCCGATTCCTCGATCCGCGCGCTTGCCAAGGCTTCGGTCGCGGTGGTCGTGGCGAAGATCGGATAGTCGGTGCCGAGCACGATGCGCGTTGGGCCGAGGATCGCCACCGCCATCTCGATGGCGCGCGGGCCGAGCGAAGCCGTGTCGAAGAACAGCCTGCCGAGCAGCGTCGAGGGCAACGGCGCGCCGGGGTCGCGGATTGCCGAGATGTGGTCCATCCGCTCGACGAGAAAGGGAAACGCACCGCCCAGATTCACCACCTGGAAGCTCGCCCCGGGCCAGTTCGCCGCGAGGCCTGCGTGGATCAGCGTGGTTGTGGCGTGGCTCAGCCCGTTGTGCAGGTCGATGGTGGAGGCGCGGTGCATGGCGAGATCGTCGTAGCGGCGCGGCGCCAGATCCTCATCATGGCGCTGGCCGGGATGGATCATCAGATGCGCGCCGAGCCGGCTCGAGGCCGCAAGCACGGGATGCAGCCGGCGCATCTGCGCGAGGCTCACGCAGTAGTTGCTCGGGATGATCGCACCGCGCAGGCCAAGCGTGGTGCAGGCGCGTTCGAGCTCCGCCACGGCGAGATCGATATCGGCGAGCGGCAGGCCGGCGAGCGCGGTGAAGCGCGCCGGGTGCGCGGCACAGACGGCGGCGAGTTCGTCGTTCACGTCGCGCACCAAGGGAAGCGCTTCGGCGGCCGGCAGCACGTCGGGGCCGAGCGCGCCGGGGAAGGTGAGCAGCTGGTGCGTGATGCCCTGCCCTGCCATCCAGGCAAGGCGCTCGTCGAGATCGGTGAAGCCGCCGCGCAACGCGAAGCGGCTAGTTGGGGTGACCATGAAGCGGGCGCCGTCCTGGCTTTCCACGCGCGGTACGTCGGCGCGCGCCGCCATGCGGCGGAACAGGGCCTCGCCATAGTAGTGGGAGTGCATGTCGATCAAGCGGGTTTCGGCTCCATGGGCTGCATGATGCGAGCGTCGCACCCGGCGCCGGGGCCCGCCAAGCGGAAAGCGGAAGTGATCGGGATTCGGGCAGGATCTGATCAGATATCAGCTTTGCTGCCTCGGCCGGCAGGCTGTTCGGCTGTGCTGGCGCCCCCCCCGGCAAGTTCGTCGCGGCGCTGCGCACGCGCATCCGCTACCATTCGCGTCGCAAGCCGATGGCGTGGAGGATATTCCGCTGGAAACCGCAGTTGCTCTCGCTGGAGCCATCCCCGAGGAGGCAGCCGCGCCCTTCTCGAAAGCGCGCTTCGCCTATGACAGCGTGCGACGGAAGATTCTCGACGGTGCCTATCAGCCCGGGGACCGGCTGCGCCTCAGCGAGCTGGCGCGGCAACTCGGGCTGAGCGAGATGCCGGTGCGTGAGGCGCTGCACCTGTTGCAGAAGGACGGGCTGATCGTCATGCGGCTGCATCGCGGGGCGGAAGTCGCGCGTCTGTCCTTCCGGCGCGGACTGGAAGTCACGGAGGCGCGCATGAGCCTCGAGCGCAGCGCGGTTCTCTCCGCGCTTCCCTACCATGACGCGGCCTCATTGCGTGACCTCGCCCGATGGCTGGCGGAGCTGGAACGCGCGACGACGCGGCCGGAGGTCTTTGCCCTCAAAAATCGTGCCTTTTGCACGGCGCTATTCGCACGCTGCCCGAATGGCTACATGCTGCAATTGATCGAGGATCTTTGGGACCAGATCTGGCAGGCCTCCTCCACCTCGGTTCTCGCAGTGATGCGGCATCGTGTGCCGGAGACGATCGAAGAGAACCGCGCGATTTTGCAACACACGCGCGATCGCGATCGGCGCAAGCTCGGCGCCGCGATGGAGGCACGCCAGCGCAACACGCTCCGCGCCTGGCAAGGTGCCATTGCGGACCAGGAATCAGCGCGGAACGGCGCCGTTTAGGTCAGCACGCCCGTCGGCGGCATTTGATCAGGGCGAGGAGTGCCGGCGGGATCGGCTCCTTCGCCACACGGCGGTCTACGCCGATCAGCGTCCATATGGCGGGGACGCACCGCGCCACCGCGGCGTTGCTGGCCGTGGTGCTGTTCGTCGGCGGCTGCGCCACCGATTTTGGCCAAACCCTGGCGCTTTGGGGCCTGGATGAGGGCCCCTATCTCTTCCTGCCTGTGCTCGGGCCGTCCAACCCGCGCGACCTGGCGGGCTTTGCCGTCGATGCGCTGTTCAGCCCCTTCACCTGGATCGTTGATGGTGATGTCGCCCAGGCGGTGAACCTGACCCGCAATGGCCTCACCGTGCTCGACTCGCGAGAGGCGCTGCTGGCGCCGCTGGATACCATGATGACCGTCTCGCTCGATCCCTATGCGACGATCCGCAGGATCTATCGTCAGCGCCGCGCCATGGCGATCGGCGATCGCGTGACCACACCCAATGCCGCGCTCGGCACCGGCTTTTCCGTGGGCATGGGCAAGTCGCCGGAGAGTATGCTGCCTGCCCGCCCGCCTCGGTAGAACCTTGGCAGGCCCGGCGCCTTCTTGGCGATGGCAGAGGACCAGGTTGGGACTGACCGGCGCCACCCAGGGGATCATGGCTTCCCGCAGGCAGGCGACGCCCTAGAATCCCTGAACCGGGTCTGTGGCGAGAGGGCCTGAGTGCGAAGGGGGATTCCGGCGCGGTACGCAGGCCGCGTAGCCTCTCCCGCGTGGCCTCGCCCGCAAAGCCGCTGTGGATGATGAATGTTTCGGCGTTCGGCGATCGGTACGCGGCGGAGCGTCGCAGCCTGGGCGAACGTGGTCGTCGGCTGTTTGCGGCGACGGAGGCGCGTATGGCCGGGCATGGCGGGATCAGCGCGGCGTCACGGGCCTCGGGTCTTGCGCGAAGCACGATCGGGCGTGGCCTGAAGGACCTCGATGATCCTGGCGGGTTATCCGGCGAGGTTCGACATTTGCTGCAACCGCAAGCCCCGAAAAGCGTTCATCCGCCAGGACCGCAAACAGACGTTCAACCCAGCGGTCAACAAGGAGAACGCAGATGAACAAGGACATCATCAAGGGCAATTGGAAGCAGCTGACCGGCACCGTGAAGGAGCAGTGGGGCAAGCTGACCGATGACGATCTGACCTCCATAGAAGGGCGTCGCGACCAGCTCGTCGGCCAGATCCAGGAGCGTTACGGCATCGCCAAGGATGAGGCCGAGGCGCAGGTCAAGGCCTGGGAAGACCGCCAGGTTCGCTGAATCAGGCAGGTAAGCGATGCGGCGCCCGAAGTCGGGCGCCGTAGCTTGCGCATGGGCACCGAGGCAATCCTGCCGCGCTCGCTCATGCATCCAGGAAACACTCAAAGCTTTCTGAGGCGTCATTATGCCTCGCGGCCTCGGCCAGCTGCCCTTGATGGGGAGAGTGTGAAAGGTGGGGTGGGGAGAGTGTGAAAGGGGCTACGCCGCTTTCACGAAGCCCCCAGCGTCACCCCTCATCAAAGCCGGCTCTCCCGGACAGTGGCCCGCGCCCGTGTCTCCGGCAGCAGGGCCGTGCCGAGGCCAGGGCCGGTCATCGCGTGGCAAAGCCCGGCCTCGACGCGCGGCAGGATGGTGACCAGGTCGCGGTACCAGGTGGCTAGGGTGGCACGGACCACTTCCTGGAAAATCGCGGTGGTTGCGTGCAGGGCGAAATGAAGGCTGGCGACGAGCGTCACCGGCCCGGTGCAGTCATGCGGAGCGACAGGCCGCGCCCAGGCTTCGGCTAGGGCGGCAATTTTGCGCGCTTCGGTCAGGCCGCCGCACCAGGTCAGATCGAGCATCACGACATCGGTGGCGCCGGCGACGAGCAGGTCGCGATAGGCAACCTTGCCGCCGAGCGTTTCGCTGGCGCAGATCGGCGCCCAGGGCACGGCACGACGCAGTTCGGCGAGGGAGGCTGTGTCGTTCATCTTGCACAGCGGGTCTTCCACCCAGAAGGGCCGGATCGGCACCAGCGCCTGGCAGATGCGGCTAGCGGCGGGCAACGACCACAGCGAATGCAGTTCTGCCATCACCTCCATCCGGTCGCCCACGGCGCGGCGGATCTTGTGAAAGGGTTCCATGCCGCGGTTGAGCTCATCGAGCGTGATCATCTGCCCGCCAGAAGCTGCGGCGAAGGGGTCGAAGGGCCAGATCTTCATCGCCGTGAAGCCCTCGGCTAGCAGCGATTCGGCGAGTTCCCCGGCGTCGCGGGTGAAGGCGAGTTGATCGTCATAGGGGCCGATCGGGGCCTCATCTCCCACATCGCGCCGGCTGCCGCGGCTGTTGTAGTCGTAGCCGGCGCAGGTGTTGTAGGCGCGGATCGAGGGGCGGGAGAAACCGCCGAGCGCCTCCGCCACCGACACGCCGAGGCGCTGGCCCTGCAAATCCCACAGCGCGATGTCGATGGCCGAGGCCGCGCGGATTTCGGCCGAGGCCGCGCCGAAGCCGACATAGGGCGTCATGAGATGGCGATGGATTGGCTCGATCTGGCGCGCGTCGCGGCCGAGCAGGAAGGGCGCGCAGAGTTCATGGATCTGCCCCTCCACCGCCGCCGCACCCCGAAACGCCTCGCCGAGGCCGCGCAGGCCTTCGGCGGTTTCGATCTCGACCCAGAGGATGTTGGGGCGTTCCGGCACGCGCAGCGTGCGGATGGCGGTGATGCGGCTTTGGGTCATGGCGGAGGCTCCGAAATGGGTGCCATGCTTGATTCCAAACGCGCGCGGGGCAAGGATCCGGTCATCATGATCCTGCTGATCGACAACTACGACAGTTTCACCTTCAATCTCTATCACTTCCTCGGCGATCTTGGGGCGGTGGTTGAGGTTCGACGGAATGATTCCCTATCGGTGGATGAGGCTTTGGCGCTCCGGCCTGAGGCGATCGTCCTCTCGCCCGGCCCCTGCACGCCCAATGAGGCGGGCATCTCCCTCGATTTGATCGCGGCCGCCGCGGCCGAGCGGATGCCACTGTTGGGGGTCTGCCTCGGCCATCAATCCATCGGCCAGGCCTTTGGTGGGCGCGTGGTGCGAGCGCCTGAGCCCGTGCATGGCAAGGTGTGGGAGGTGAACCACGACGCCACCGACATTTTTGCCGGCCTGCCCTCCCCCTTCCGCGCCACCCGCTACCATTCGCTGGTGGTCGAGGACCTGCCCGAGACGCTGATCCCCACCGCGCGGACCGCCGAAGGCCTGCTCATGGGCCTCGCGCACCGCGACCTGCCGATCTGGGGCGTGCAGTTCCACCCCGAAAGCATCGCGAGCGAGCACGGCCACGACCTGCTGCGCAACTTCCTGTCGCTGGCCGCGCGCCGCAACGCCCTCGCCCCGGCATGAAGGCCATCCTGGCCCGCCTCGCCCAGGGGGAGCGTCTGGCGGAGAGTGAGGCCGAATCCGCTTTCGGCCAGATCATGGCCGGCGAGGCCACGCCCGCCCAGATCGCCGGACTGCTGATGGCCATGCGCGTGCGCGGCGAGACGGTGGCCGAGATGACCGGCGCCGTGCGGGCCATGCGCGCGCGCATGATCGCGGTGGAAGCGCCGGCGGATGCCATGGACATCGTCGGCACCGGCGGCGATGCGGCGGGCACGCTGAACATCTCCACCGCCACGGCCTTCGTCGTGGCCGGCGCGGGGGTGAAGGTGGCCAAGCACGGCAACCGCGCTCTATCGTCCCGCTCGGGGGCGGCGGATGCGCTCTCGGCGCTCGGCATCCCGGTGATGGATACGCCGCTCGATGCCCTGCCGCAAATCCTGGCCGAGGCCGGCATGGTGTTCATGATGGCGCCGCGGCATCACTCGGCGCTGCGCCACGCCGCCGGCCCGCGCATGGAGCTCGGCACAAGAACCATCTTCAACCTGTTGGGGCCGCTCGCGAATCCGGCCCGCGTCAAGCGCCAGATGACCGGCGCCTATGCGCCCGAATGGCTGCGCCCCATGGCCGAGACGCTCGCCCGGCTGGGCACCGAGCGCGCCTGGCTGGTGCATGGCATGGGCCTCGACGAACTCACCCTCGCCGGCCCCTCCCAGGTGGTGGCGCTCGAAGATGGCCGGATCCGCGAATTCGAGGTCACGCCGGAGCAGGCGGGCCTGCCCCGCGCCCCAACTGAAGCGCTGCGCGGCGGCGATCCGGCCGAGAATGCGGCCGCGCTGCTGGCCCTGCTTGAAGGCGCGCCAGGCGCCTATCGCGACTGCGTATTGCTCAATGCGGCTGCTTCCCTTGTGGTGGCGGGCCGGGCCACGGATATCAGCACCGCCGTGCCGATCGCGATCCAGGCCATCGACAGCGGCGCGGCGCTCGCCGTGCTTCAGAAACTCCGCATGGCCACGACGCCCCCCCCCGAACCCGAGTCCCCACGATGAACGCCCCCACCGCCCAGATCGCGGACACGCAGGCCCGAATCCTTGCCGACAAATATGCGGAGGTGCGGGAGCGTTCGGCCGCCACGCCCCTCGCCGAGATGGAAAAGCTCGCCCTCGACGCCGATGCGCCGCGCGACTTCACCCGCGCGCTCTGCGACGCCGTGGCCGAGGGCCGCGTCGGCCTGATTGCCGAGATCAAGCGCGCCTCCCCCTCCGGCGGGCTGATCCGCGACCCCTTCGAGCCCGCCGCGCTGGCCCGCGCCTATCAGGAAGGCGGCGCCGCCTGCCTCTCGGTACTGACCGACGGCCCCTATTTCCAGGGCGAGATGGCGCATCTGGTCGCGGCCCGCGCCGCCTGCACCCTGCCCGTGCTGCGCAAGGATTTCATGGTCGATCCCTGGCAGGTCTTCGAGGCTCGCGCCGCCGGCGCCGACGCCATCCTGCTGATCATGGCCGCCCTTTCCGACGAACAGGCGACGGAGCTTGAGGATGTCGCGCGTTCGCTGGACATGAGCGTGCTGGCCGAGGTGCATGACCGCCGCGAGCTCGACCGCGCGCTTGGCCTGGAGACGCGTCTGATCGGCGTGAACAACCGCAATCTCAAGACCCTGGCCACCGATCTTGCGACTTCCGAGGAACTGGTGCCCCTGATCCCCGCGGACCGCATCCCGGTCGGCGAGAGCGGCATCCGCACCCCCGACGACGTCCGCCGCATGGCCGCCGCCGGCACGCGCTGCCTGTTGGTGGGGGAGCATCTGCTGCGCCAGCCCGACGTCGCCGCCGCGGCGCGCGAGCTGATCGGCGCGGCGTGAGGTGAGCAGCCCTCTCACCCATTTCGACGCCGCCGGCCAGGCCGCGATGGTCGATGTCTCGGCCAAGGCGGCGACCAGCCGCACCGCCATCGCGCGCGGGCGCATCGTCATGGCGCCGGCCACGCTCGCGCTCATCCGCGACGGCCAGGCGGGCAAGGGCGATGTGCTGGGCGTAGCCCGGATCGCCGGCATCATGGCGGCCAAGCGCACGGCGGAGCTGATCCCGCTGTGCCACCCCCTCGCTTTGTCCAAGGTGGCCGTGGACTTCACCTTCGCGCCGCCGGACGCCATCGAGATCGAGGTACTCGCCAAACTCACCGGCCAGACCGGCGTGGAGATGGAGGCGCTGACCGCCGTCACCATCGCCGCGCTCACCATCTACGACATGGTCAAGGCCGCCGATCGCGGCATGCGGATCGAAGCCGTGCGGCTGGTCCATAAGGATGGCGGCAAGTCAGGCGTTTACGAGGCCACCTGATGATCTCGCTTGAGGAAGCCCGCACGCGAATCCTGGGCGCGCTGGCCACCACCCCGGTCGAGACGGTGCCGCTCAGCGACGGCTGGGGCCGCGTCCTGGCCCGCCCGGTGCTGGCGCGCCTCACCCAACCCCCGGCCGACGTTTCCGCCATGGATGGCTACGCGGTGCACGCCGCCGATGCGGTGCTTGGCGCCAGGCTCGCCCTGATCGGCGCCGCCCCGGCCGGCCACCCCTTCCCCGGCGCGGTCGGCCCGGGCCAGGCGGTGCGCATCTTCACCGGCGGCTTCGTGCCCCCCGGCGCCGACGGCATCCTGCTCCAGGAGGATGCCACCGAGTCAGAAGGCGAGGTCGTGGTGCGGGAGGCCGTGCAGCCTGCTCGCTGGATTCGCCGCCAGGGCCTGGATTTCACGACCGGGGAGGCGCTGCTCGCGCCCGGCCGACGGCTCACGGCGCGCGACATCGGACTCGCCGCCGCGGCCAACCACGCCTGGCTGCACGTCCATCGCCGCCCGCGCATCGGCATCCTCGCCACCGGCGACGAGATCGCCCTGCCCGGCGAGCCGATCCCCCCCGGCGGCATCGTCAGCAGCAACGCCCACGCCCTCGCCGCGCTGGTCCGCGCTGGCGGCGGCGAACCGGTGGTGCTGCCGATCGCGCCCGATGACCGTGACGCCATCGCCGCCGCCGCCGCCGCGGCCCGGGCCTGCGACATGCTCGTGACCACGGGCGGCGCCAGCGTGGGCGAGCATGACCTGGTGCAGAAGGCGCTGGGGGATGATCCATCCCTTGGAGGTTTCGCGCTGGATTTCTGGAAGATCGCCATGCGGCCGGGCAAGCCGCTGATCTGGGGCCGGCTCGGCCGCACCCCGGTGCTCGGCCTGCCGGGCAACCCGGTCTCGGCGCTGATCTGCGCGGTGCAATTCCTGTGGCCAGGCCTCGCCGTGATGCAGGGAATGCCGGCCGCCGCGCCCGCCACCGTGCGGTTGCGGGCTGGCGCGGCGCTTGCCGCCAATGACCAGCGCTTCGACCATCTCCGCGCCAGCCTTGGCGCCGATGCCCAGGGCCAGCGAATCGCCACGCCCTTCGTGATGCAGGACAGTTCCATGCTTAAGACGCTGGCGCGGGCCGAGGCGCTGATTCTACGTGCCCCCTTCGCCCCTGCCATCCCCGCCGGCACGGAAGTCGAGGTCATTTTGCTGGCTGATCTCGGAATATGAGATCGACCCTGTGGAAAAGATTTGACGCGACGCGGAGAACCTTCATAGAACACCGGTACTGGTTGCTTGTTTGTTCATCGCGCTGAAAACGCGTGAATCGCTCGGATGCAAGGGTGTCCGAACCGCAGGCGACCAGGGCCGGAGATTGTCATGCTCACCCGCAAACAGCTTGAACTGCTCACCTTCATCGACCGCCACCTGCGCGCCACGGGCTTCTCGCCTTCGTTTGAGGAGATGAAGGAGGCGCTGCAGCTGAAATCCAAATCGGGCATCCACCGCCTGATCACGGCGCTGGAGGAACGTGGCTTCCTCAAGCGGCGCGCGCATCGTGCGCGGGCGCTTGAAGTCATCCGCCTGCCGGAGAATGTGGCGCCGCGGCGGAGCGAGCAGCCGATGATGCCGCCGCCCATCGCCGTGCCGAGCACACCGGCCCCCAACGTCATCCGCGGCAATTTCGCGGCGGGTCCGACAGGCGCGCCAGCTGGCATGGCGAAGCCGGCCAATGAGGGCGGCGCGGTGGCCCTGCCGCTCTATGGCCGGATCGCCGCCGGCCTGCCGATAGAGGCGATGCGCGACACCGGCAACAGCGTGGACGTGCCCGCGGCCCTGCTCGGCGCGGGCGACCATTACGCGCTGGAAGTCGCGGGCGATTCGATGATCGATGCCGGGATACTGGATGGCGACACGGTGATCATCCGGCGCGGCGACACGGCCGAGAACGGCGCCATCGTGGTGGCGCTGGTCGATGACAACGAGGTGACGCTGAAGCGGCTGCGCAAGCGCGGCGCCTCGGTGGCGCTGGAACCCGCCAACCGCACGCATGAAACCCGCATCTTCGGCCCGGACCGTGTCCGCGTGCAGGGCCGCCTGATCGGCCTGCTGCGGAAGTACTGAGGCGAAGGGCCTCTCAGTAGGGGTCCCATTCGGCAAGGCGCGCCTGACGGCGGGCGCTCAGGCGCTGCCAGGCGGCGACCAGCGCTGCGCCCAAAACCAGGCCGGCGCTGAGCCAGGCGGCATCGGTGATCACGGCCGGGAGCCAGGTGGTGACGGGCATCGCGCTTCTCCTGCTGCGAGGTAAGTCGCCATGCTGCCCCCGAAGGATTAACGTCCCCTTACTTCCGCGATGCCGGGATCGATCGGCGCCAGCGGCAGCGCTTCCGGCCGCCCGGGAATTGGTATGGGCGGCACCCAGGGCCTCTCGCCCCGCTGCGCCCGGTCGGACAACACGACCACCTCGGCGCCCAGCCAGGCCGCATGCGCGCCATCCCGCCAGACGCTGAAGCGGTCGATGCTCGCACCGCTGTCACAGCGCGGCCGGATCGGCTCGGAGGCAATCAGCAGCGCCACCTGACCGCAGGCCTCGGCCAAGGCGGCGCGGTCCGGCGGCGTGCCGCGGCGCGGCGCGGCGCGGGGCGGCGGCGGGGTTCGCAGCAGCACCGCCTCCACCGCGCCCGGCCGTGGGCGGAAGCGGCAGGCGGCCGGCGTGCAGACAATCGCGCCGTCCGCGACCTCGCCCGTCTCGGGCAACGGCAGGAAAGCCGGGACGGCGAAGTGCCGCGCCCAGGCGTCGCGCGTAAAGTTCGAGGCGCCGGGCATTCGGTGCAGATAGACGCCCTGCTCGGTGCGAAGTGCCACCATTCGCCCTTCGGCTGAAACCAGAAGATCCGGCGGCCGCACCCAGAGCCCGGCCGAGAGCCCGACCAGCATCATCGGCAGGCCCAGCAGCCGCAGCCGCGCGCGCCACAGGCAGAGCCAGCAGAAGCCGAAGCTCGCCAGCGCCAGCCCCTCGGCCGGGATCGGGGCCAAGGCGGGCGCGGCGCCGGGCCATCCGCCAACCTGGCGGGCGATCTCCAGGATGCCCTCCACCCCCCAGCCCATCGGCACCAGCGCCCAGCTTTCCAGCCCGAACGGCAGCAGCAGCATGGCGACCAGCCCGGCCGGCATGACCAGGAAGGAGGTCAGCGGCACCGCCGCCGCATTCGCCACGATGCCGTAAAGCTGCAGGCGGCCGAAATGATGCAGCCCGAATGGCGCCGTTGCCGCACCGGCGAGCGCCGAGGTCACCACCAGCCCCGCCAGCACCACCGCGAAGCGCCCGAGCAACCCAGGATGGTCCTGGCGGAACCGGGTGAGCGGCCCGCGCAACGCCTCATGCCCCGCAATCAGCGCCAGCACCGCGCCAAAGGACATCTGGAAGGAGGGGCCGAGGATCTCGGCCGGCGCCACCAGCAGCACGGCGGCGGCAGCCAGGGCGATGGGCCGCAGCGCCAGCGCCCGCCGCCCCGTCAGAAGTGCCAGCGTCACCAGCGCCGCCATGAAGAAGCAGCGCTGCATGGGCACCTGGCTGCCGGTCAGCACCATGTAGAAAAAGCCCGCCGCCAGCGCCGCCAACGCCGCCACGGGCTTGCCATTCAGCCGCAGCGCGATGAAGGGCACGGCCGCCAGCAGCAGCCTCATCGTGGCGAAGACCACCCCCATGACGATCGCCATGTGCAGCCCCGAGACGGAGAGCAGATGCGCCAGGCCCGAATCGCGCATCGCCTTCATTTCGGCCTGGGGGATGGCGCTCTGCGTGCCGGTCAGCAGCGCCGCGGCGACAGCCCCGGCCGGGCCGGGAATGGCCGCGGCGACCCGGGCATCGAGCGCCGCGCGCAGCCCGGCGAGCGGCGGGGCCTCGCCGGCGCCGGGCAGCAATTCGGCCTGGCCGAGCGCGTAGCCCGAACCGCCCTGGCCGTTGAAGAAGGCGTTGCGCTGGAAATCCCAGGCGCCGGGGAAGGAGGGCGCGCCGGGCTCGCGCAGCATGGCGCGGACCCGCACGATATCGCCGGGCTGGGGACGCGCTGCATCCTCCGCCCGCAGCCGGACACGCAGACTGCGCGGCAGCGCTTCGCCGTCGCCAAGCCTCGGGTTTTTGAGGGTCAGGCGCAGGCCTTCTGGCAGGCGCTGTACCTCGGCCACCACGCCACTCAGCATCACCTGGCCGGCGGGCAGCAGCAGGGGCGGCGGCAGGCGCGCGGCCTGCCAGGCGGTAACGCCAAAGCCGAGCAGACCAGCCGCCACCATCCCCACCGCCCAACCCGCCGTCGCACGGGACCGACCGATCCAGAACGCGATGGCGATCAAGGCAAGCGCCGGCCAAAGCGCACCATGGCCGGGCTCGGTCGCACGCGCGAAGTAGGCCAATACGCCGGCGCCCAGCGCTACCGCCAGCCAGGGTGCGAGGCGCCCTTTCTGTGGAGTCAGCATTCCCGCCGCCCAGGCGCCCAGGCGCGCCGGAACGCCCGGCCGCAGGGCGGAGGCGATGGAAGTGCTCATCTCAACTCAGGGTGGTGTTTTCCGCGGCTTTCTGCAACGGCCTTCTTCAATGGCCAGGTTCCAGGGGTCGGCGGTTCCGGGTGGGCCCGATACGGTCTAGGTAGGGCGAATCCGCTTTCGCACTGGAACTACCATGTCGGTCCGCACGCGCTTCGCGCCCTCCCCCACCGGCTACCTGCATGTCGGCGGCGCCCGCACGGCGCTGTTCAACTATCTTTTTGCCCGCCGCCATGGCGGGCAATACCTGCTGCGCATCGAGGATACCGACCGTGCGCGCTCCACGCCCGAGGCGGTGCAGCAGATCATCGACAGCCTGGCATGGCTCGGCCTCAGCCCCGATGAGCCGCCGGTGATGCAGACGGCGCAGGAGGCCCGCCACGCCGAGGTGGCGCGCGAGCTGCTTGCCAAGGGCCGCGCCTACCTCGCCTATGATACGCCCGAGAAGCTCGCAGCACTCCGCGCCGAGGCGGAAGCCGCGAAGCGCCCCTTCAAGTACGATGGCAGCCGCTGGATCAGCCTCGACCAGGCGCAGGCGCCTTCCATCGCGCCGGTGATCCGCATCATCGCCCCCGCGGGCGGCGAGACGGTGGTGGCGGATCTGGTGCAGGGCGAGGTGCGCGTCGCCAATGCCGAGCTCGACGACATGATCATCCTGCGCAGTGACGGCACGCCGACCTACCTGCATGCCGTGGTGGTGGACGACCACGACATGGCGATCACCCATGTGATTCGCGGCGACGACCACCTGACCAACACCTTCCGCCAATGCATGGTCTATGACGCGATGGGCTGGCGGCGGCCGCATTTTGCGCACATCCCGCTGATCCATGGGGCGGACGGCGCCAAGCTGTCCAAGCGTCACGGCGCGGTTGGCGCGCTCGACTTCGCCGAACAGGGCATCCTGCCGGAGGCGCTGTGCAACTACCTGCTGCGCCTGGGCTGGGGTCACGGCGATGAGGAAATCGTGTCCCGCGAAAGGGCCATCGAAATCTTCGACCTCAGGGATGTCGGCCGCGCCGCGGCACGCATGGATTACGCGAAGCTCAGCCACCTCAACGGCGTGTACCTGCGCGCCGCCGATGATGAACGACTGCTGCGCGAGGTGCTGGGCCGCTTGGGCAAGCGCGGTGTGTTCTTCGGCACCGAGACGGCGGCCCGCGTGCAGATGTTGATGCCCGAGCTGAAGGAACGCGCCAAGACGCTCGAGGAACTGACCGGCGCGGCGGTGTTCGCCGTCACCGATGGCGCACCGCAGATGGACGCCAAGACGGCGGCGATGCTCACGCCCGAGGCCAAGGCGCGGCTCGCGGACCTCGCCGAATTCCTCAACGACGCACCCTGGGAGCGCGAGGATCTGGTGAATTGGCTGCGCGACTATGCCGAGGTGAAGGGGGTGAAGCTCGGCCAGGTTGCGCAGCCGTTGCGCATTGCGTTGACCGGCAGCACGCAGAGCCCGCCGATCGACGCGGTGCTGGTGGCGCTGGGGCGGGCGGAGGCGATCGGGAGGATTTTGGCGGCGGCGAATTGATTATCCCGGCAAACTTTCCGTGCGATCTTAATTTGGAGACAATACCTCATCTAGGTTGCATTAATGCCGGGTAAGATCTAAATATTCGCTTAATGCGTCGATATTGGCGCGTTGAGCCGGGATTTCCCTATGCCCAAGTCGTCGAAGGCCTTCTACTGGGTCGCCGCGTCCACCGGCGTCATCGCCTGGACCGGCGCCATCATCGGCGTCGCGCAGCTTCCGCTGATCACCGAACTCGCCCTCGGGGCCATGGGTATTGTCGGCGCCGTCTGGGGCCATGCCGTGCTCTTCCCGAGTGACCGTCCGCTCGGTGAGGTCGCCGCGCCCGGCGGGGCCAGCCGTGAACAGGTGCTCTCCGCCATGGGCGTAGCGGCTCCGCCGAGTGCGGCGCGCCCTGCCTCCCGCCCCCGCCCGCGCACCAACCTGCCGCTGCACGTCAATCAGGCCGCGCGCCAGGAAGCGCTGCGCATCTCAGAGGCATTGAACACCATCGGCATCTTCGGCCCAGTCTCGGTCCGTATGGAGCCTGGCGGCACCGCCCTTATCGCCCCGGTGCAGGAAGGTGAGCCCGTACGCGTCTCCGCCGCGCTGGTGCAGCATTTCGCCGCGCGCGCCCTGGCCACGCCGGAAGCGGCCGAACGCCTCGCCCAGAACGCTATCTGGCCGGGGCGAGAGCTGGCCTCGGCGCTGGCCGCGCATATCGACCTGCTGGAGCGCCAGGCACCGCGCCGCCCTGCCGCCTCGCCCAGCGAAGGCGCCCGCCTATGGCGTCCGGCGAATGGCGGGCTCGACATCCAGCCTCGCAGCGCCTGACCGTCGCGCGAGGCAGCGCGGCCTGCTGACACGGCACTGAAGCGGGAAGTGCGTTGCGTCGCACGACATCTCGCCATAAGGCGTTAAGCTGCGGTTAAACCGGAGCGACGGCACGCATGGCGACCATCTTCGGCACCTCTGCAGGCGATCTGATCACGCCGGGCGCTATCTCCGGCGGCGTCACGGGCGGCACGCCGAGCAACCTCGACGACACGATCTTCGCCGCGGCGGGCGATGACACCGTCGATGCCGGCGGCGGCAATGACCAGATCAACGGGGATGGCGGCGCCGACAGCATCCTCGGCGGCGATGGCAACGACACCGTCTTCGCCAACAATGACAACGACGTGATCAGCGGCGGCGAGGGCGATGACAGCCTGTTCGGCGAGGCCGGCGCGGACAGCATCCTCGGCGACGGCGGCAACGACACCGCCGAAGGCGGCCAGGGCGCCGACACGATCGAGGGCGGCACGGGCAATGACAGCCTGGTCGGCAATGATGACGATGACCGCATCATCGGCGGGGACGGCAACGACAGCCTGGCCGGCGGCTTCGGCAACGACTACCTCGAAGGCAATGCCGACGACGACATCCTCAACGGCGATGATGGCAACGACACGCTCGTCGGCGGCGACGGCAACGACACCTTCAACGGCAACAGCGGCGCCGATGATCTGCGCGGCGGCGCCGGCAACGACCAGCTCAACGGCGTCGATGGCAACGACACGCTGCGCGGCGGCGCCGGCGCGGACGCGCTCAACGGCAATGACGGCATCGATACCGGCGACTGGTCCGATATCGGCGTCGGGCTGACGATCGACCTGCCTGCCTTCCTCGTCTCCGGCGATCCCTCGGGCACGGACACGGTCTCGGGCGTTGAGCACATCATCGCGACCGCCCAGGCCGACAGCATCCGCGGCAGCGCGGAGGGCAACTTCATCCAGGCCGGCGGCGGCAACGACACGGTGCTCGGCGAGGGCGGGGCGGACACGCTGCGCGGTGCCGCGGGGGCGGACAGCCTGCTCGGCGGCGACGGTGACGACAACATCGCTGGCGAAGCCGGCGCCGATACCCTGTTCGGTGGCGAGGGCAACGACCTGCTGCTCGGCGGCGCCGAGGCCGAAGTGCTGTTCGGCGAGGGCGGCGATGACAGCCTGATCGGCGGCGCCGGCAGCGAGACGCTCGATGGCGGTGTGGGCAATGACTACATCGCCGCTGGCGGTGGCGCGGATTCCCTGCTCGGCGGCGATGGCATCGATACCGGCGACTGGTCGGGTGTGGGCGTCGGGCTGACCATCGACCTGCTGGGCGGCACCGTCACCGGCGATCCCTCCGGCACCGACAGCGTCTCGGGCATCGAGAACGTCAACGCGACCAGCGCCGCCGACAGCATCCGCGGCACGGCGGGCGACAATCAGATCATCGCCGGCGCTGGCAACGATACGGTGCTGGGCGGGGACGGCGCCGACACGCTGCGCGGCGATGCCGGCGCGGACACGCTGCTCGGCGAAGCCGGCGCCGACAACCTCGGCGGCGGTGACGGCGATGACGTGATCGATGGCGGGCTGGGCGACGACATCATCCTCGGCGAGGCGGGGGCCGATACGCTGCGCGGCGGCGATGGCAACGACACGCTGCAATCGGGCGACGGCGCGGATTACCTGTTCGGCGAGGCGGGCGATGACTTCCTGGCCGGCGGCAGCGGCGCCTCCACCCTCGATGGTGGCCTGGGCAATGACACGTTGGCGGGTGGCACTGGCGCCGAGCGGCTGGTCGCCGGCGATGGCGACGACCAGGCGAATGGTGGCGATGGCGCCGACACGATCGAGGGCGGCGGCGGCAACGACAATCTCCAATCCGGCACAGGCAATGACTTCCTGCTGGGCGAGGCCGGCGCCGACTACCTCGACGGCGGCGATGGCAACGATACGCTATCGGGTGGCGAAGCTGCGGACACGCTGCGGGGCGAAGGCGGCGCTGACAGCATCGCGGGCGACGCCGGCGATGACAACATCGGCGCGGGCGATGGCGACGATGTCGCCCTCGGCGGGCTCGGCGACGACACGCTGCTCGGCGATGCCGGCAACGACACGCTGCGTGGCGGCGACGGCAACGACAACCTCCAATCCGGCACCGGCAACGACCTGCTTGAGGGCGAGGCCGGCGCGGATTTTCTGGCCGGCGGCACCGGCGCCTCGACGCTCGACGGCGGCGCGGGGCATGACACGCTGTCGGGCGGCAGCGGCGCCGAGAGCCTCTCGGGCGGCGATGGCAATGACGACATCAGCGCCGGCGACGGCGCGGACATCGCCGAGGGTGGCCTCGGCGACGATACGGTCTTCGGCAATGCCGGCGCCGACACGCTGCGGGGCGGCGACGGCAACGACAATCTGCAATCCGGCACCGGCAACGACTCGGTGCTCGGCGAGGCCGGCGCCGACTTCCTCGACGGCGGCGATGGCAATGACACGCTCCTGGGTGGCACGGGCGCCGACACGCTGCGCGGCGATCTCGGCGATGACAGCCTCGCCGGCGGCGACGAGGCCGATGATTTGGGTGGCGGCCTGGGCAACGACACGCTGGAGGGCGGGCCCGGCGCCGACACGCTCGATGGCGGCACGGGCACCGACACGGCCAGCTACGCCAGCGCCAGCGGCGGCGTCACGGCGAGCCTGCTGGCCGGCACCGCAACGGGCGCGGCGGGCACGGATTTGCTCATGGGCTTCGAGCAGTTGCTCGGCTCCGCCTCGGCCGACAGCCTCAGCGGCGATGCCAATGCCAATGCGCTGAGCGGCGGCGGCGGCGCGGACACGCTTGTGGGCGGCGGCGGCAATGATAGCCTGACCGGCGGGGCGGACAACGACACGGCCGTCTTTACCGGCAACCTCGCCGACTACACCGTCAGCGCGATCTCGGGCGGGCTGCTGGTCAGCGACAATCGCGGCGGCGCGCCCGATGGCGCGGACAGCGTCGTCGGCGTGGAGAGCTTCGCCTTTGCCGATACGGTGGTGTCCGCAACCGAGCTGCTGCCGGCGGGCGATAGCCTGGTCGGCACCGATGGCGCGGACAGCTTGGTCGGCACCATCCTCAACGACACCATCCAGGGCCTCGGCGGTGCGGACACGCTGCGCGGCGGCGAGGGCGCGGATACGCTCGATGGCGGCACTGGCAACGATCTGCTCGACGGCGGCGCGGGCGACGACACCGCCTCGGGTGGCGCCGGCGCCGACACCTTCATCGGCACCAGCGGCACCGACCAGATGGGCGGCGGCGACGGCAATGATTGGTACTTCGTGGATGAGCAGGACGACCTGACCTTCGAAGGCAGCGGCCAGGGCGAGGCCGACATCGCAATCAGCACGGCGAGTGTCTACCTCTGGCCCTTCGTCGAGAACCTGGAATTGCAGGGCAGCGCCTTCCACGGCGTGGGCAATGACCGCGCCAACGCCATCACCGGCAATGCGGCCGACAATCTGCTGATCGGTGGCGTCGGCAACGACACCATGTCCGGTCAGGACGGGCGCGACAGCCTCTGGGGCGAGGCCGACGACGACGTGCTCTACGGCAATGGCGGCGAGGACATGCTGGTCGGCGGCGCCGGCAATGACGGCATGGATGGCGGCAACGGCGCCGACAGCCTGTATGGCGAGGATGGCGAGGACTACCTCCACGGCGGCACCACCGACGCCGCCGCCGATACGCTGGTGGGCGGGGCGGGCGATGACAGCCTCGATGGCGGCGCCGGGCAGGATTGGATGTATGGCGGCACCGGCAACGACCTGTATCTGGTGACCCAGCGCAGCGACCTGGTGTTCGAGCAGGCGGGCGAGGGCACGGACACCGTCATCGCCGCCAGCAGCGACGGCTTCTACCTGTATGACAACATCGAGGTGTTGCAGCTCGCCGCCGGCACGCCCTTCGGCGTGGGCAATGGCCTGGCCAACCGCATCACCGGCAGCGCGGACAACAACACGCTGCTCGGTGGCGCGGGGGATGACACGCTCGATGGCGGGGCGGGCAGCGATGTGCTGTTCGGCCAGGATGGCGCGGACGACTTCATCATCCGTGCCGGCGGCGGCTTCGAGACGATCGGCGATTTTGCGCCGGGTGCGGATGCGCTGGTGCTGGTCGGCACGGGCCTGGGCAGCGTCGGCGCGGTGAAGTCGCTGATGGTGCAACACGGGGCGGACATCGCGCTGAACCTCGGCGGCGGCGATGTGGTGCACATCCGCGGCATGCAGATCGCCGATCTGAACGAGACGAACATCCAGTTCGGCTGAACGTGATGGCAGCAGGTGCGAGGGCACCGAAGGGCTGAATCAGGCGAACCGAAATCAGCCCTCGAAGCGCCCCTGCCCGGGCGCTTCGGCCCAGGCCCGGAAAGGCGCGGAGGGGCTGACCCGCCCCGCCCGCATCAGTGCGAGCCAGATGCCCGTGGCGCGCACGAAGGGGTTCACGCCGCGCGGCCAGATGGTGAGGCTCATCGCCTCGGCGATGCACGGCTCGGGCACGCCGAGCGCATAGGCGGCCTCGATCTCGGCGGCCAGGCCGAAGGGCTCGTCGCAGGCGGTGTGGATGGCGATCAGCGCGAGCCGCGCCTCGGCCTCGGCCAGCGCGCCGCCTCGCAGCAGCGGGCGCAGACCTTCGGTATAGGCTGCGGCCGCGGGCACGCCAGGCAACAGCGCCTGCCAATCCCGGGCGAGGCAGGCATAGCGCCGCGCCCCGGCTGCCCAGCCGACCAGCCGGAAAATCGCCGCCGCCAGCGCTTCATTCCCGCCGGCAGCACGGAATTTCGCCACGTGATGCGTTCCCACCGGCTCCTCGCAGGCGGCGAGCACACCGACCCAGACGATTTCCTTCTGCAAGGGCGTCAGGTGGCGCTGGTCCAGCGTCAGCGCGCGATACATCGCCTCATAGGCCGTGTGCAGTTCCGGCAGGGCAGCGGCCAGCGCACCGTGATGCGGCAGCACGAAGCCCCGCGCGGCGCGGATTTGTTTGAGTTTTTCGCGCACATGCTCGGGTGTCATCCGCGATGCTGGGACGGTGGCGCGCGAGGGGTCAAGCGCGGGTGGCTGGCACGGCGCGCCTGACGTGCTTCACTCACCCCAGACACATTCCCGGGAGCGCCCCATGCGCCGTCGCCATGCCCTCAGCCTGCTTGCCGCGCCGCTCGTGCTGCCTGGCCTCGCCCATGCCCAGAGCTGGGCGCCGACTCGCCCGGTGACGCTGGTGGTGCCCTTCCCGCCCGGCGGCCCGACGGACCTCGCCGCGCGCGTCGTCCAGCAGGGCATGCAATCGGCACTTGGCCAGCCGGTGGTGGTGGACAACCGCCCCGGCGCGACCGGCGCGATCGGCAGCCGCTACGTCGCCGCCGCAGCACCCGACGGGCACACGCTGCTGGTCGCCGCGAGCGGCACGCTGACCATCAACCCCGTGGTAATGCGCAACCCCGGCTACGATGTGGAGCGCGACTTCACGCCGGTGACGCTGGTGATGACGGCGCCCAACATGCTGGTGGTGCACCCCTCGGTCCCCGCCCGCACGGTGGCGGAGGTGGTGGCCTGGATGCGCGCCCAGCGCGGGGGTGCGAACTATGCCTCCTCCGGTGTTGGCTCCTCCGAGCAGCTCGGCATGGAGCTGTTCCGGCTCCGCACGGGCACCGAGGCGAATGCCGTGCCCTTCGCCGGTGGCCCCGCGGCGGCGACGGCGGTGATCCAGAACACGGCGCCGATCGCCATGCTGAACGCCGCCACCGTCTCGCCGCATGTGCTTTCGGGCGCGCTGCGCGGCATCGCCATCGCCGGGCCGAACCGCTTCCCCGCCCTGCCCGAGGTGCCGACCATGACCGAGCAGGGGCTGCCCGAGATCGTCAGCGGGTCCTGGACCGCCATTGTCGCCCCGGCCGCGACGCCCGAGGCCGCGTTGGCCCGGCTCAACGAGGTGATCGTCGCCGCACTCCGCGCGCCCGAGGTGACGGAACGCCTCGCGCGCGTCGGCTTCGCCGTGGATGCCACGCCGCGCGCCGATCTCGGCCGCCTCATCGCCGCCGACCTCGCGCGCTGGCGCCAGGTGGTCCGCGACGCGCGGATCGAGGTGAACTGACCGGCCCCATGACCGAGGAGGAGATTACCGGCATCCTGGCTTTCCTCGGCACCGCGGAACGGCTGAAGGACACGCTGCGCACGGGGCGTACCGCGGGCGGCCGGGCCGAGAGCACGGCGGAGCATAGCTGGCGGCTGTGCCTGCTGGCGCTGGTGGTTGGGGATTCGCTGCCCGGCGCGGATGCCGCGCGGCTGCTGCGCATCTGCCTCGTGCATGACCTGGCCGAGGCCCTGACCGGCGACATGCCCGCCCCCCAGGCGCGCGAGGCGGGCAGCAAATCGGCGGCCGAGCGAGCCGCGCTCGCCACCATCGCCGCACCGCTGCCGGCGGCGCAGCGCGCGGAGATCCTGGCGCTTTGGGAGGAGTATGAGGCCGGCAGCACGCGGGAGGGGCGGCTCGCCAAGGGCCTCGACAAGCTCGAGACGCTGCTGCAGCACGTGCAGGGGCGCAACCCGCCCACGCTCGACCTCGCCTACAACCTGACCTACGGCCGGGCCGAGACCGATGCCGACCCGCTGCTGGCGCGCATCCGCGAACGGCTCGACGCCGCGACGCGCGCGAAGATTGGCGAGGACGCCCTCATTCTGCCAGGAACGCCTTGACCGCGACGAGGAAGGCCTGCGGGTTCTCCGCATGCAGCCAGTGGCCGGCCGCGATGCTCTCGAAGTGCGCGGCGGGGAACAAGGCGCGGAACAGCGCGTGGTGCTCTGGGCGGATATAGGGCGAATGGCCGCCGGCCAGCACCAGGGTCGGGCCGTCATAGCGGCCGGGCAGGGCCGGCCAGCCGGCGATCTCGGGCATGGCGGCGGCGATTTCGCCAAGGCCGATGCGCCAGCGCGGCGCTTCCCCCGGGAAGACGAGGTTCTGCAACAGGAAGGCACGCAGCGCGGGCTCCGGCACAGCCAGGGACATCGCCGCATCGGCCTCCCGCCGCGTCAGCCCAGGCGCCAGGGGCATGGCGCGCATGGCTTGCAGATATTCGGCGAACAGCGGCGCGGGGTAGGTGACCGGGGCGATGTCGGCAACGATCAGGCGTGAGACGCCCTCGGGCCGGCTCAAGGCCAGTGCCATCGCCACCTTGCCGCCCATGGAGTGGCCGAGCACCGCGGCCGGCCAGGCACCCGCCGCCGCGAGCGTTTCCGCCACATCGGCCGCCATGTCGGGATAGGCCATGCCGGTGGTGTGGGGCGAGGCGCCGTGGTTGCGCAGGTCGAGCGCCACCACCCGCCTGGCCTCCGCCGCCAGCGCCTTCTGCACCGCCCCGAAATTCTGGCGCGCGCCGAACAGCCCGTGCAGCAGCACCAGGGCCGGGCCCTCGCCCATCTCGGTGAGCTCCAGCTTCATTCGCGTGCGGCCAAGATCACGGAGCCAGTGATCAAAAGCCCGCCGATGATCACGTCCCAGCCCAGCGGCTCCCCCAGCCACAGCGTCGAGACCAGTACGCCGAAGGCGGGCACCATCAGGAAGCCCACCGACGCCACCGCCCCGGGCAGTTTCCGACCCGCCTCGATCACGCACCAGGTGCCGATGGGGGCGGCGATCAGGCCGATATAGAGCAGCGGTATCCAGCCCCCCGCGCCGACGCCACCATCGGGTTCGAACCACAGCGCGAAGGGGATCAGCACCAGCGCGCCGATGCCGAAGCACCAGGGCAGCAGGTCGAGCATCGGGGTCTTGGGCGGCCATTTGCGGCTGGCGATGATGGCGATGGTCCAGAGCAGCCCGGCCAGGACCAGCAGCAGATGACCGACCAGCCCCTCGGTGTCCCGCCAATCCACTGCCCACGGCCCGATCAGCGTTGCTGCACCCGCAAGCCCCACCCCGGCCGCCAGCCAGCGCCGGCCCGAGACCTTCTCCCCCAGCACAAGGACGGAAAGCGGAATCAGCCAATAGATGACGACGTTGGAGAGCACCGCCGTGCGACCCGCCGGCACCAGCGCGACGGCGACATGCGTCAGCGCGAAGAAGCCGCCGAGTTGGAAGATGCCGAGGAACAGCACCGCCATGCGGTCCTCCGCCGCCGGCAGGCGCAGCCGGCCGAGCGCCGCCAGCAGCAGCGCGGCCACCAGCGCGGCCAGCACGGCGCGACCCGTGCCGAACCATAGCGGCGTGGCATCGGCCAGGGCGTATTTCGTGATCGGCCAGGCGCCGCCGAACAGGATCACGGCTGCGAAAAGAAGCCGAAAGGCGGAAGCCATGGGCATTGTTACGAAGCTTATACCTGCGGCGCGCGCCGGGCAAAGCGGCCTGGCGTGACCAAATGAAGGAAGTTCACGCGGCGGTGAAGGATTTGACCATCTCGGCCCGCATCGCCAGCGCCTCGGTCGCCGCACCCCCTGCGCAACGGGGCATCAGATCGGCCTCGGTCAGCATCGCGCCCGCCGCGATGTCCCGCGCCAGCGCCACGCCATGGGCGAGCCCGATCGGCACCGCCGAGTCGCGCAGCGAGCGCCCTGCCGGGATGCACTTGCCCCAGACCGTTGCACCACCCTCCCCGTCCAGCACCTCGCCACGCCTCAGCGCGCGCTTGGCGATGGCGACGCAATCGGCGGCCCAGGTGTCGGCGCAGCCCGTAGGCTCCCGCCGCAGCGCCGCCGAGGCCACCGAGACGCCGAGTTCGAGGCCGATGAAGTGGTAGGGCCGCCATAGCGCCGCATAGCGCCCGGTGGAATCGGTGGCGACTCCGTATTCGGCGAAGCATCGGCGGGCGTAGTCGGTCTCGCCCTCGAACACCGCATAGACGCCCCAGCGGAGGTTGTCCGGGATCTCGCTGCCGTCGCGGCGCAGCGAGGAGACGACCTCGACCATCCCCTTGCACGGCAGGATGCCGCCCTCGTTGTGCGGGCGCAGCAGGTTGGGCAGTTCGGCGGTGCCGGCGGGCGGGAAGGCAAGCCCGTCCTCGGGCGGCGCCAGGCCGGTGCCGTTGGCGATGGCCGCCATCTCGATCCCCGATTTCGTGCCATCGAGGAAGGAGTTGAACATGCGCGGATTCATGCCGCCCTCGGCCGCCTGCGCCGCGTTCAGCCCGTAGTGATCCCACACCGTCTCGGGCGTGCTGGCGTGGTAGGCGGGCAGGTATTTCGTGCCCTTGCCGGCGGCGATCACGGTGAAGCCGCCGGCGCGCAGCGTGTCCACCATCTCCGCCACCAGGGCCGGCTGGTCGCCATAGGCCATGGAGTAGACCAGCCCCGCCGCCGCCGCCTGCCGCGCCAGCAGCGGGCCGGCCAGCACATCGGCCTCGACGTTGACCATCACCACATGCTTGCCGTGGCTCAGCGCATGGCGGGCGTGGATCAGGCCGTGCGCGGGATCACCAGTGGCCTCGACCACCACCTCGACCGCCGGACATTCGATCAGGGCGCGCGCATCCTCGGTGAGCCAGGTCGCACCGCTGTCGAGCGCCTGCGCGGCGTCACGCGCCTGGCCGGCTTGCTCCGGCCAACCGATACGCGCCAGCGCTGCCCGGGCGCGCGGGATCGAGAGGTCGGCGATGCCGAGCACATGCAGCCCCGGCGTAAGCCGCGCCTGATGCAGGAACATCGAGCCGAACTTGCCCGCGCCGATCACCGCGACGCGAATGGGGCGCCCTTCCGCGGCGCGGCGCGCCAGCATCCGATGCAGGTTCATGCGCGCTCGATCCTCAGGGCTGGTGCCAGCGCCGCTGCCCGTAGCCAGGCAATTGCCAGGCCGAGCCCGGCCGCCGCAGCAGCAGGATGACGCCAAGCGCGGCGCCCAGCACCGCCGAGCCCTGCGCCGCGGCGCGCAGCCAGGGCTCGCCGATCCGCCGCCCCCGCCAGGCGAGCAGCAAAGCGGCGGCAATCAGCGCAAAGCCGATCATCAACGCCATCCCGGCCCGTCGCCGAGCCCGTCATCAACCGGCAGGATCACGCCGTTGATGTGGCTGGCCAGCGGGCTCGACAGCAGGACCACCGCACCGGCGACGCCCTCGGCCATCGCGCCACGCGCCCCGCCGGGCACCTCGGCCGAGGCCGGCACCGGGCCGGGCGCCACGCCGTTCACCCGCAGGCCGCGCGGCGCGACCTCCCGCGCCAGGGCGATGGTGAAGTCGCGCGCATAGCCCCGCGCGCCGGACAGCGAGGGGTGCGGCATGGCACCGGGGGCCTCGGCCACCGGCAGGATGTTCACCACATGGCCATCGGCGCGCAACGCCAGGACGGCGGCGCGATTGACCATCACCATGATCTCCATGGCTTCGCGCAGCTCGCGGCGCCAGGCGATCTCATCCGCCTCGGCAGCCGGCCCGGCCTGGGCGAGCGAGGTGCCGGTGATCACGATATCGACGCCACCAAGCTGGTCGCCCGCCAGGGCGAAGACGGCCTCGATCTGCTGCGGATCGCGCAAATCGTACTTCGCGGCAACCACGCCGGCGGCACGCTTGAGGCGCGGTCGTAGCCGGTCGAGCGGCGCCTGCGCGCGGTCCACCAGCAGCAGCGACGCGCCGAGATCGGCAAACAGCCCTGCCACGGCCGGCGGCAAGGCACCGCTCGCGCCGATCAGCAGCACTGTCTTGCCCTCGAAATCCAGCACGCCTCTGCCTCGCCTCCGAAACTCAGACTGTAAGCATGATCTTGCCGATATGCGCGCTGCTTTCCATCAAACGATGCGCCTCGGCCGCCTGATCCAGCGGAAAGGTACGGAAGATCACCGGCCCGGCCTTCCCTGCTTCGAGCAGCGGCCAGACCTTGGCCTCCAGCGCCGCGGCGATGGCGCCCTTCTCGGCAGTGCTGCGCGGCCGCATGGTGCTGCCCGTCACGCTCAGGCGCTTCACCATGATCGGGCGCAGATCGACGCTCTCGGCCACATGGCCGTTGAGGAAGGCGATCATCACCAGCCGCCCGTCGAGCTTCAGGGCGCGAATGTTCTTCGCGAAATACGGCGCGCCGACCATGTCGAGCACCACATCCACGCCCTTCCCGCCGGTCGCCTGCTTCACCGCCTCGCCATACTCCTGGGCGCGGTAGTCGATCGCCACATCGGCGCCGAGCCCAAGGCAGGCAGCCACCTTCTCGGCACTCCCCGCGGTGGTCAGCACCGTGGCGCCGAAGGCTTTTGCGAGTTGGATGGCGGTGACGCCAATGCCCGAGGTGCCGCCATGGATCAGCACGCTCTCCCCGGCCGCGAGGCGGCCATGGCCGAACAGATTGGCCCAAACGGTGAAATAGGTCTCGGGCAGGGCCGCGGCACGAAGCGCGTCGAACCCTTTGGGCCAGGGCAGTGTCTGCGCTTCCGGGGCCACGCAGTATTCCGCGTAGGCGCCGCCATTGGTCAGCGCCGCCACCTTGTCGCCGATCCGGTAGCGCGTGACCGCGGCGCCCAGCGCCACAACCTCGCCCGCGCATTCCAGGCCGAGCAGCGGGCTGGCGCCGGGCGGCGGCGGATAGGTGCCGCTGCGCTGCGCGACGTCAGGGCGGTTCACGCCCACGGCCTCGACGCGGATCGACACCTCATCGGGCTTGGGCTGCGGCACGGGGCCATATGCCGGCACCAGAACCTCGGGTCCGCCGCCGGCACCGTGGCTGATGAACCGCATCTCCGCCGGGATTGCCATCATGATCCACTCCGCCTTCTTGCGTAACGCAGGGACCATGCGCCGCGGCGTGGCGTCAACCCGACGCCCAACCCGGCGCCCAACCCGACGCCCAACCCGACGCCCTGGCCAAAGCCCCGGCCAAAGCCCTGGGTTGCAGAGGGGCTGGGCTTGCACGCCTTTCGCGCCGTGTGGGACGTTGCGCCGCATTTCGCGAGCGGGGGAGCCGGCATGCAGCGGATCGGCCGCCGCGCCGTGGTGGGTCTCGCCCTTTCGGGGCTGGGGGCGGACCATGCCAATGCGCAAACGGCGCCGGCGGAGCTTCGGATTGGCGGGATTTTCCCAGTCTCGGGCCCGCTCGGCTTCCTGGGCGATGAGAGCTTTCGCGGCCTGGAACTCGCCGTGGAGGAGCGCAACGCGGCCGGCGGCCTGTTCGGGCGGCCCCTTCGTCTGCTGCGCACCGACGCGCCGGATGAGATGACCGCCGCGACCGAGGCGCGCCGCCTGCTGGCGGGCAATGAGCGCGTGGCAGCGCTGTTCGGCAGCTTCGCCTCCGCCATCGCCCTGCCGGCGAGCCAGGCGGCGGAACTCGCCGGCGTGCCCTTCTTTGAACTCGGCGCCATCGCCGATGCGGTGATGGATCGCGGCTTCCGCTTCCTGTTCCGCGCCTCCCCGCGCGCCGCCGATTTTGCCGAAACGACGCTCGGCGCGGTGACCGGATTGCTCGCGCCCGCCTTCGGCCAGGCGGCGGACCGCCTGAAGCTCGCCATCGCGCATGAGGAGGCGGCCGGGGGACAATCCGTGGCCAATGCGCAGGAGGCGCTGATCCGCGCCCAGGGCCTGACGCTGGTGGAGCGCGTGGCCTATGCCTCCCGCGCGGCAGATCTCGGCGCCGTGGTGCAGCGGCTGCGGGGGCTCGAGGCCGATATCGTGCTGCATGCCGGCGCGCCGGGCGATGAGGTCCTGCTGTTTCGCGCGCTGCGTGAGGCGAATTGGCACCCTCGCATGGTGATCGGCACGGCCGGCGGCTATGGCGTGACGGAGAGTGCGCGCAGTCTCGGCGAAAGTTTTCTCGGCGCGATGAGTGCCGATTTCACGCCCTTCGCGGTGCATGAGCGCCACGCCCCCGGCGCCCCCGCCTTCGCCGAGACCTATCTGCGCCGCTACGGTGCCGAACCGCGTTCCGGCCACAGCCTCGCCGGCTATGTCGGCGCGCGCTGGTTCCTCGAAGCGCTGGTGCGGGCGGGCTCGATGGAGCGCGACCGGGTGCGCGCGGCCGTGCTGGCGTTCGATGTGCCGGAGGGTGCCAGCGCCACCGGCTGGGGGGCGCGTTTCGATGAGCGCGGGCAGAACCAGCGGGCCAGACCGATGCTCTGCCAATGGCAGGCGACGGCGCATGGCCCTCGCCAGATGGTGGTGGCGCCCGCAGTGGCGGCAGTTGCGGAGATCATGCCGCGGCTGGGATTGTAGCCTACTCCGCGGCCATCGGCAGCGCAGCCCCCGGCAGGTGCCAGCCATACTGCCGGTCGAGGCCGAGGCGCTGAACGATGGCCACGCCGCGCGCCAGGTGGTCGGGCTTCAGGCCGGTCAGCGGACGGCGCAGATCGCCGGCGGGCAACCCCACCGCCTTCATCAGCGACTTCACGGCAACCGGGTTGATCGCGCTGTAGGTGAAGTGCAGCAGCGGCAGCAGGCGCAGATAGGTCTCCCGGAACACCACGGATTGCGCGGGATCGGCCCAGGGCGTGGAAAGCCTGGCCATGCCGGCGGGGTCGATGTTGCCGGTCATGTTCGCCGTGCCGTGGCCGCCGAGCGACATGGTCGGCACCACCAGGCCAAGATTGGGGCTGTCGCAGCACATGATGGTGGCATCCGGCGCCGCGGCGCAGATCTGCGCGACCTGGCCGACGCGGGTCGTGCTTTCCTTCAGCACGACGATGTTCGGGTGCTTCATCAACCGTAGGAGGTGGTCCCAATGGAGGTCGGACTTCACGCGCGGCGGATTGTTGTAGATGCCGATCGGCAGGTCCACCGCATCGGCGCATTCGGCGAAATACGCCTCGATGTCGTCCTCGGGCGCGCAGATATAGGCGGGCGCCGCCAGGATCGCGCCATCGGCGCCGGAGGCTTTGGCGTGCTGGAGGTACTTGATCGTCGCCGCCGTGCTGGTGCCGGTGCAGCCGTAGAACAGCTTCATCCGGCCATCCCGCATCGCCGCCGTGCGCTCCACGATCTCGCGCCGTTCCTCAGGGGCGAGCATGGAGACCTCGCCGGTCGAGCCCATCATCAGCACCGCCGAGGTGCCGTTCGCCGCCTGCCAGTCGAGCAGCGTGCGCAAGGCGCCGAAATCCACGCTGCCATCGGTGTTGAAGGGGGTGATGAGGGCGACGAAGGACCCCTCGATCCGCATCTTCGACATCAGGCTTCTCCGCAATGTAAGCACCAGAGGTAGCAAAGCGCCGCGCGGATTGACAGAGGCGTTGCCAGGCTCCGAGATCGCGCCAGGGAGATTCCGGCATGACCGAGACGCTGCTGCTGTATGGCTATTTCCGCTCCTCCGCTGCCTGGCGCGTGCGGATCGCGCTGAACCTCAAGGGCCTCACCCACGCCCATGCCTTCCGCCACCTCCGCCGCGGCGAGCAATCGGCGCCCGACTACCTCGAGAAGAACCCGCAAGGCCTGGTGCCGGCGCTGGAAGTGCCCGGTTCGGGCGTGCTGACGCAGTCGCTGGCCATCCTGGAATGGTTGGAGGAGACGCAGCCGGGGCCGAAGCTGCTACCCCACGATCCCTGGGGCCGCGCTCGGGTGCGCGCGCTGGCGCAGGTCGTCGCCTGCGACATTCATCCGATCCAGAACCTGCGCGTGCTGACCTATTTGAAGCGCCAACTCGGCCAGGAACAGCCCGCCATCGATGAGTGGGTGCGGTATTGGGTGGCGCTCGGCCTTGCCGCCATCGAGGCAAGGCTGGCCGAGGCCGAGACCGGGCGCTTCTGCCACGGCGACACGCCAGGCCTCGCCGATCTCTGCCTTGTGCCGCAGCTTGGCAATGCGCGGCGCTTCGGGGCGGATCTCTCGGCCTATCCGCGCATCCTGGCCGTGGATGCGGCCTGCAATGCGCTGCCCGAATTCGCCGCCGCCACGCCGGGCGCGCAGCCCGATGCCGAGTAGCCCTGGCTCGCAGGAGCTTTGGTGTTTGCAAGCCTGGCCGGCCAGCGTAAAACTGCGTCAACCCGCCGGAGCCGATGTGGCGCTTCGTGGCGCGCGCCTTTCGGCACGGCTGCATCCATCTGAGCCGGAATTGTCTAGCCGCGCGACCTGGAAGGGGGGAGGCGATCTGCCGCTGGTCACAGGCGCAGCATCTGTCGCGCCGGCTGGTGACGCTTGCCGAGCTATCCGACCCGGCGACGTTGGAAAGCCAACGGAGGCTCAGCCCTCGTTGGACTCCGGGTGGCGCAGCAGCCACAGCCGCTCATGCGCGGCGACGAGGCTTTCCATGTTCTTGCGGCGGTTCACATCGGGTGCCTCGGGGCGACGCATCAGCATCGTCTCGAGGATGCGCAACAGTTCCTCGGAAACCTCGTAATCACCCTGGTCGCAGGCATGATGGAACGCGATCAGGATTTTGTCGGAAAGCCGCCGCGTATGGCGCGGTGGCGTGGCGCCTGAGCGTCCAACCTCCCGGCCCCCGCTCGTGTCCCGATCCTCGTCCGACATCTACAACACGACCCCTTGGCGCGATTAACCGTTTTTCAAGCCTGCAGCATAGGCGAGGTCAGCGCTCGCCGGAACCCTTGGATCGCAAGTAGCCACGAAGACTACGCGATTCGCCAGCCCTGTGCTCGGTGTATCGGCGCCATCAATCGCCGCGCAACTGCCTGCGCAGGGCCTGGGCGATGGCCTCAGGCGCCGTATCGGGCCGGAACAGCGCCCGGACCCGTCCGTCTGGCCCGACCAGGTAGATGAACGAAGAGTGATCCATCAGATACTCGCTCATTTCCGGCCGCGGCACCTTGCGATAAAAGACCCGATAGGCGCGCGCTGCGGCAGCGATCTGCGCCTCGGTGCCGGTCAGGCCAACCATGCGCGGGTGGAAGCGGCTGACGTAATCCGCCAGCGCCTCGGACGTGTCGCGCTCCGGATCGATGGTGATCAGGACAGGCGTAACGCGCTCGGCCATCTCCTCGCTTTGCTCCGCAACGAGGTCCAGGGCGGCAGCGACGATGCCGAGCTCGGTCGGGCAGACATCGGGGCAATAGGTAAAGCCGAAATAGACCAGCATGAAGCGGCCGGCGAAGTCGCGCTCGGTAACGGTGCGGCCGGTTTGGTCGGTCAGCTCAAAGGGTCCGCCCAGCGTCACGCCCTGCGGCAATTGCACGCCCCCGGCGGAGGGCGCGCCCGGCGTGTCGCCCCCAAAGACGGTGGAGGTCTGGCGGAGAAATGCTTCCGCCACACTCTCCCCTTCGACTCGCCCGAACCAGGCGAACCCCCAGGCGCCGCCGAGGAGCAGGATGAGCAGAAGCGCGAAGGCGCGGATCAGGATCAGCATGATCCGCGCGAGATAGGCCGAGCCGGCCGCGCCGTCCATATGGCGCAGCCAGCCAACCGCTGGTCAGTGGCGCACGAGTGCGATCTCACCCTCGGGCTGGGCGGTGGAGAAGGTGGAGTCGCCGAACGCCTCCTCCCAGGTGCCGGTGGTGCTGGCCTTCGAGTATTCCGTCGCGCGGTTCTCGAAGAAGTTGGTGTGCTCGATGGCGTTGAGCATCTCATCCAGCCAGGGCAGCGGGTTCTTCTCGATGCGATAGAGCGGCTCGAGGCCAAGCTGCGTCAGGCGCCGATCGGCGATGAAGCGGATGTATTGCTTCGTCTGCGCCGCATCGAGGCCCTGCACGCCGCCGAGTTCGAAGGCGAGGTCGATGAAGGCGTCTTCATGGTCCACGATGGTGGAGCAGATGAGGTAGAGGTCGCGCCGCAGCTCCTCGGTCCAGATCTCGGGGTTTTCCTGCACGAAGGTGCGGAACAGGCGAATGACGGAGAGGCAGTGCAGGGTTTCATCCCGCACCGACCAGGACACGATCTGCCCCATCCCCTTCATCTTGTTGAACCGGGGAAAATTCATCAGAATCGCGAAGCTGGCGAAAAGCTGGAGCCCTTCGGTGAAGGCGCCGAAGGCGGCCAGCGTCTTGGCGATCTCGGTCTTGTTCGCGACCGAGAACGAATGCATGTAGTCGTACTTGTCCTTCATCTCCTTGTATTTGAGGAAGGCGGTGTATTCGATCTCGGGCATGCCGATGGTGTCGAGCAGGTGGGAGTAGGCCGCGATGTGGATCGTCTCGGTGTTCGAGAAGGCGGACATCATCATCAGCACTTCGGTCGGTTTGAAGACCTGCGCGTAGTGCTTCATGTAGCAGTTGTTCACCTCGACATCGGCCTGGGTGAAGAAGCGGAAGATCTGCGTCAGCAGGTTCCGTTCGCCAGTCGAGAGGTTCTTCTGCCAATCCTTTACGTCATCGGCGAGCGGCACCTCCTCCGGCAGCCAGTGGATGCGCTGCTGCTGCAGCCAGGCCTCATAGGCCCAGGGGTAGCGGAAGGGTTTGTAGACCGGGTTGGCCGTCAGCAGGTCGAACTTGACCGGCAGTTCAAGCGGCGAAAGCTGGCCCTTGGGGATCGAATCATCAGGCATTGTCGTTCTCGGCCTCGGTGTGTTCAGGAATCGCGCGAATTGGTCGCGCGCAGGGTCTTGGCCAGGTCTTCCGCGATCCGGTCGAGGTCGGCGACAAGCCGCCGCACCTCGTTCACCGGACCACGGACCTCCAGCAGCATGTCGAGCCGCCGTTTGGTGGCGCAATGACGCGCCACAAGCATCTGCGCCTCGCCAGGCACGGTCGGGGGAGACTCGTGAAAATTCATTGGCAGGCCAGGCATTCTTCGTAGTTGTTGCTGGTGGCCGGCGGCGTGGTCAGGTTGAGCTGCGGCTGCACATCATCCTTGTGCACCGTCATCACGTCCGACTGGCCGACAACCTTCTCGCTGATCGTATCCGCGCGCTGGATCGACAGGCTGCGGCAGTAATACAGCGACTTCACGCCCTTCTTCCACGCCATCATGTGAATCTGGTGCAGGTCGCGCTTGGAGACATTGGCGGCGAGGAAGACGTTCACGGATTGCGACTGGCAGATAAAGGGCGTGCGGTCCGCCGCATGCTCGATCACCCAGCGCTGGTCCAGTTCGAAGGCGGTCTTGAAAGTGTCCTTCTCCTGCTGCGTCAGGAAGTCGAGGTGCTGCACGCTGCCCTTGGTGACGGTGATGGTCGTCCAGGTGTCCTCATCGTCGCGGCCGTGCTTCGCGAGCACACGCTTGAGATGCGGGTTGCGCACGATGTAGCTGCCTGACAGCGTCTTGTGGTTGTAGACATTGGCCGCGATCGGCTCGATCCCGGGCGAGGCGCCGCCGCAGATGATGCTGATCGAGGCCGTCGGCGCGATCGCGATCTTGTTCGAGAAACGCTCCATGAAGCCGTATTCGGCGGCATCCGGGCAGGGCCCGCGCTCCTCCGCCAGCACGCGGGAGGCGACATCCGCCTGTTCGCGGATGTGGCGGAACATCTTCTTGTTCCACACCTTCGCGATCGCGCTCTCGAAGGGCACGTTCAGCGCCTGGAGAAAGGAGTGGAAGCCCATCACACCCAGGCCCACCGAACGCTCGCGCATCGCCGAATAGCGCGCGCGGGCCATCGAATCGGGCGCGGTGTCGATGAAGGATTGCAGCACGTTGTCCAGGAAGCGCATCACGTCCGGGATGAACTGCGGCTCGTCCTTCCACTCGAACCAGGTTTCGCAGTTGAGCGAGGAGAGGCAGCACACCGCGGTGCGCTCCATCCCGTGCTGATCGGTGCCGGTCGGCAGCGTGATCTCCGAGCAGAGGTTGGAGGTCTTGACCTCGAGCCCCGCCAGCTTGTGGTGCTCGGGCCGCGCTCGGTTCACGTGGTCGGCATAGACGATATAGGGTTCGCCCGTCTCGATCCG
>JBBSCP010000006.1:0-34522 GCA_038250135.1 Acetobacterales bacterium
ACGCAGATGCAGGATCGCGACGGCCGACAGACCGTACACCACCCGGCCGATGCCCGTGTAGAAGATCGCCGCCGAGCACATCGCGCAGGGCTCGCCCGATGAGTAGATGGTGGCCGTGCGCAGCACAGCACGAGGCACCCGCGCCGAAATGACCGTGCCGCAGGCGTTCATCTCGCTATGCGCGAGCGTGCCGCCGCCGCCCGTGCCCTGGGTGGAGAGGCCTTCGGCCAGCACGGCGCCATCGGCACCGACCACCACGGCCGAGAAGGGCCGGTCGCCACGCTCCCGCGCCTGCATCGCCAGGGCATAGGCGTGGCGCAGCCGCGTCGCATCGGTCTCGGTAAAGGTCACATCCATATCCCCGAGTGAAGCCCGGCTTCACTCGTTTCGCAACAGCGCCGCCGGTCGGACGCGCAGCGCCAGTGCCGTGCCGACATAGCCAAAGCCGAGCGTGAGGATGATGCAGCCCAGCACCGTCAGCGCCAGCGTGCCGGGCAGGAATACCCATTCGCCGCGCATGACGAACCGGACCACGGCCCAGGAGGCGGCCGAGCCCGCCGCCGCGGCCAGCAGGCCGGCAACCAGGCCGAGCAGCCCGAACTCCACCAGCCAGGCGTTGCGAATCTGCCCACGCGTGGCGCCGATCGTCTTGAGGATCACCGCATCGCGCACCCGCGCCGCCTGCCCCGCCGCGACCGCGCCGGCCAGCACCAGCATGCCGGCCAGGAGGGTCACGGAACTCGTCGCCTGCAACGCCACGCCGATCCGTCCCAGCAGGTTCGCCACCGCCTCCAGCGCATCGCGCACGCGGATGCCCGAGACGTTGGGGAAAGCGTCGGTGATGGCCCGCAGGACGCCCACCTCCGAGGATGCCGCCGCGCGCACCGTCGCGATGTGGGTATGCGGTGCCGAAGCCAGCAGGCCCGGCGAGGCGACCAGCGTGTAGTTGATGCCGAGACCGCGCCACTGGATGTCTCGCAGGCTCGCGATCTTGAGGTCGAGGTCGCGGCCCAGCACGTTCACGGTCAGCACCGAGCCGATCCCCACACCCCAGCCCTTGGCAAGGTTGGCGTCGAAGGAAACCAGCGTCGGCCCTTGGTAATCCGCCGCCCACCATTCGCCGGCGACGAGGCGCGTGCCGTCGGGCGGGGTGGCCGCGTAGGTCAGGCCGCGATCGCCGCGCAGCGCCCAGCGTGTTTCCTCGGTGGCGTTTACCTGATCGGCTGGCGTGCCGTTCACCGCGACGATGCGGGCGCGCAGCGAAGGCACGCGCCGCACCTCCGCCACGCCGGGCAGGCCGCGCGCCAGCCTGTCGAAGTCTTCAGCCTGATCGTTCTGGATGTCGATGAAGAAGAAGCTCGGCGCCGCCTGAGGCAGTTGGTCGGCGATCTGGCGGCGCAGATTGCCCTCGATCGTCGCGATGGTGGCAAGCGTGGTCAGCCCGATGCCGAGCGCGATCAGCATGATCGGAGTTGGCGCGCCGGGCCGGTACAGATTGGCGAGGCCAAGGCGCAGCGCCGGCCGCCGCAGGTGCTTTAGCGAGCGTGCCAGCGCCATCAACACCGTGGCACCAAGCCGGAACAGCAGCAGCGTGGCAGCCGCGCCGCCACAGAAGCCGAGCGCGAACAGCGGCTGCTCCGCCGTGCCCACAACCAGCACCACCAGCGCGAGTGCAGCGAGAAGATTCGCGGCGATGATGCCGCGTGAGGGCCAGCCCGGTGTGGCGGTGATCGTGTCCCGGAACAGCGCCGCACCCGGCACGCGCTGCGCTCGGCCAAGCGGCCAAAGCGCAAAGGCCAGCGCTGTCAGCAGCCCATAGAGCGCGGCGATGGCCAGCGCGCCCGGATAGAAGCCGAAGCGCGGCGGCACCGGCAGCGCCCCGGCCAGCGCCTGCGCGGCGAGCCAGGTCAGGCCGAAGCCGGCCACCAGCCCGATCGCGATGCCGACCATCGACAGCACCAGCACCTGGATCAGGTAGGTGGCGAGGATGGTGCCCGAGGGCGCGCCGAGGCAGCGCAACGTCGCGATGGTACGTCCGCGCCCCTCGAGCCAGGCACGCACGCCGGTCGCGACGCCAATGCCGCCGACCAGCAGCGCGGTGAGCCCGGCCAGCGTCAGGAAGGACGCGGCGCGGTCGAGAAAGCGGTTCACCCCCGGCTCCGCCTGATCGGCAAAGCGGATGCGCCAGCCGCCATCGCCCATTGCCGTGCGCCAGGCCTCGGCGAAAGCCTTGGGCGCGACATTGGCGGGCAGCCGCACGCGCATATCATAGGCAAACAGCGAGCCGGGCTGGATCAGGCCGGTGCCGGGAATGGCGCTGGCCAGCAGCAGGGCGCGCGGGCCGAGCACGGTCGGGCTCGCCACCCGGTCCGGCTCGGCCGCGATCGCGCCGGCGAAGCGAAAAGTCGATTCGCCGATCCGCACCGGATCGCCGACCGAAAGGTTGAGCCGCTCGACCAGCAAAGGCTCCAACGCCACGCCATAACGGCCGGCCTGCGGCGCGAGCGTGGCATCTGCTGGGACCAGGATGAGATCGCCGTAAAGCGGATAGGCGGCGTCCACTGCCTTCAGTTCGACCAGCGAGCGCTCGCCGTTCGGCGCGATGGCCATGGCGCGCATCTCGATGACCTGGGAGAGAAGCGCACCGCGGCTTTCCGCCCAGGCGCGGGCCTCTGGCGAGAGGGGGCGCTGGCTGACGCGCACCTCGATGTCACCCCCCAGCAGGCGCGCGCCATCGGCGGCGAGACCAGCCTCGATGGCGCTGCGCAGCGTACCCACGGCGGTGATCGAGGCGACGCCAAGCGCCAGGCACGCCAGCACGATGCGCAGCGATTTCAACCCGCCGCGCAGCTCTCGCCGCGCGAGGCGCCAGCCCTGAACGATATGCCCGCTCACTTTTGCGCCCTCAAATGCCGTGCCGAAGGCGCGCCTCCGGCGTGACGAGCGGCCGCGCCGCGGCCTTGGCTTCGCGCCACTGGGCGCGGCGGCCATTCGGCCGCTCGGCTCGCGCTGCGCTGCTGGCCGCTCATTCGGCGGCCATCTTCAGGTTCGGCGTGTCGGAGACGATCCGCCCATCCTCGATTCGCACCTGCCTTCCGCAGCGCGCGGCCAGCGCCGGGTCGTGGGTGATCAGCAGCAGGGTGGTGCCGAGGCGGGCCCGAAGGTCGAACAGCAGATCCATCACCGCCGTGCCATTGCCGCGGTCGAGGTTGCCGGTCGGCTCATCGGCCAGGATCAGCCGCGGCTCCGCCACCACGGCGCGGGCGAGCGCGGTGCGCTGCTGCTCGCCGCCCGACAACTGCCCGGGATAATGGTCGAGCCGATGGCCGAGGCCGACCTCCTTCAGCGCGGCCGCCGCGCGGTCGAAGGCGTCGGCGCGGCCGGCGAATTCCAGGGGGATGGCAACGTTCTCGAGCGCCGTCATGGTGGGAATGAGATGGAAAGACTGGAAGACAATCCCAATCTCGTCGCGACGGAAGCGGGCCAGGGAATCCTCATCGAGGGTTCCGATATCATGGCCCGCGACGTTCAGGCGCCCCGCGGTCGGCTTCTCCAGCCCCGCGAGCAACATCAGGAGTGAAGTCTTGCCCGAGCCCGAAGGCCCCACAATTCCCACCGCCTCCCCGGCCGTGACGCTGAGATCGACGCCGCGCAGCACATGCACGGGGCCGGAGGCGGCGGTCGCGGTGAAGACCAGGCCGGTCGCGGCGATCAGCGGCAGGGAAGAAGTCATGAAGTCCTCGCAAGGTTTGGCTGGATATGGGCGCCGCACTGCGCTGCAAAAGGCCGCGGTGGGTTTCGGCGTGTTACTGGCCACGCCGCGCGGCGCTGCGGCCCAGGCCCAAGGCCAGGCCGAGATCCGCCTGCTGATGCTGGGCGACAGCATCACCGCCGGCTACGGCCTGGCCCGCAACGAAGGCCCGCCCGCGCAGATCCAGGCCGCCCTTCGCGCCAAGGGCCGTGCCGTGCGGGTGCTCGATGCCGGGGTGTCGGGCGATACCGCGGCGGGAGGACGCGCGCGCATCGAATGGGCGCTGGCGGAGCGACCGCATGCGGTGATCGTGGCGCTCGGGGGCAATGACGGGCTGCGCGGGCTGACGCCGGCGCAGATGCGCGCGAACCTGACCGCCATCCTCGACGCCACCGCGCGGCGCAACCTGCCGACCTTGCTTGCCGGCATGATCGCGCCGCCCAACCTCGGCGCCGAATACGGGCGCGAATTTGCCGGCGTCTTCACGGGCCTCGCAGAGGCGCGGCCTGAACTCGTTCTCTACCCCTTCCTGCTCGACGGCGTGGCGGGCGATACCGCTCTCAATCAGCCCGACCGCATCCACCCCACCGCCCAGGGCGTGGCCGAGATGACTCGCAGAATGCTGCCTTTCATCGAAACCCTGCTGGACCGCGTCCGCGTTTTGCCCTCAGGGTGAAGTTGCCCCGACCGAATCGCGGAGCGCGTCGATGTTGCGTCTGTTCGTCGCCCTGTCCCTGCCGTCCGAGATCAAGGCGCAGCTTGCGGCCATTTCCGGTGGTATTCCGGGAGCCCGCTGGGTTCCGCCGGAGAACTACCACCTGACGTTGCGCTTTATCGGCGAGCTGCAGTCCTGGCAGGCGGAGGAGGTCGATACGGCGCTGGCCGCGATCCGCGCGCCGCGATTCGACCTCGCCTTGGCCGGCATCGGCACCTTCGAGAAGGCCGGGCGCATCCAGTCATTGAACGTGACGGCGGAACGCAGTGAGGCGCTGGCCCGGCTGCAGACCAAGGTTGAGACGGCCCTGCAACGCGTCGGGCTGGAGCCCGAGCGCCGCCGCTTCGCCCCCCATGTCACCCTCGCGCGCACGGATCGGGCGGAGGTGGCGAAGCTCGTCTCCTTCGTGCAGACCCACAGCCTGTTCCGCATGCCGCCGGTGGCGATCGAGCATTTTTATCTGTTTTCCTCCTTCCTCGGGAAGGAATCGGCGCATTACGTGCCTGAAGTCGAGTACGAGCTCGCCTGAATTCCTTTCTTGCCGGCGACCCGGTGGCAGGCGCGCGCGGGGCTCAAGCCGGGCGCTCTCGACCTGCCGGGCTGAACCGCGGCTGGAGGTCACGCGCCGGGCGGTGTAGGTCGGCGCGTGCCCCTGCTTCTTCTCGCCTTCCTCGCCTTCATCGGCCTCGGCCTGCCTGACCCCCTGCCCGGCAGCCTTTGGCCCGAGACGCGGCCGCATTATGGCGTGCCGAATGCGGGGCTTGGCCTGGTACTGGCCGGCGTGGCCTTCGGCTATGTCGCGGCCGGCCTGCTGACGGGGCGGCTGGTTGCGTGGCTTGGCCTGGGCGGGTTGCTGGGGGCAAGCCTTGTCGCCACGGCGCTGGCGGCCTTCGGCCAGGGGCTGGCGCCGCCCTGGCCGGTCTTCGTGGGCCTCGCCGTGCTGTCGGGCTTCGGCGGCGGGGCGGTCGATTCGGGGCTCAACGCCTTCGCCGCGAACCGCTTCCGGCCGAGGCAGATGAACTGGCTGCACGGCTTCTGGGGGGTGGGCGCCACGCTCGGTCCGGCCCTGGCGGCGGGGTTACTGGTGGCGGGGTTCGGCTGGCAGGCGGGCTATCTGGCGGTGGCGGCGCTGCTCGGCCTGCTCGCCATCGCCTTCCTCGCCACGCGCCGACACTGGGAGGATGGCGCGCCGGCGCCCACCGGTCCGCGCCCCTCGGTGCGGGCCGTGCTGAGCAATCCGGCGGCACGGCTGCAGATTGTGATCTTCTTCTTCTACACCGGGCTCGAAGCCAGCGCCGGGCAATGGGCGCCGACCATCCTGACCGCGGCCCGCGGCGCCACGCCGGCCGAGGGCGCGGCGGCGGCCACGCTGTTCTTTGCGGCGCTGACCGGCGGGCGCCTCGCGCTCGGCTTCGTGATGGACCGGATCGGGGCGGACCGGGTGTTGCGCCAGCTGAGCCCGCTCGCCGTACTGGCGGCCCTTGGCTTCGCGACGGGCCTGGCGGATTTCCTGGCGCTCGGCCTGATGGCGCTGGCGCTGGCACCGATTTTTCCGACGCTGATGGCCCGCACCCCGGCGCGGGTCGGCCCGGCGGCGGCGGCGCAGGCGGTGGGGTTGCAGGTGGCGGCGGCCACGCTCGGCGTCGCGATTGTGCCCGCCGCGCTCGGCCTGGCGGCGGATCTGGCCGGCACCGCGATCGTGCCCTGGCTGATCGCGGCGCTGGCGGCCGTGGTCGCGGCGATGATCTGGCGCCTGCCCGTCAGGCGGTGAGGCCGCGCCATTCCGGGAGTTGGGTTTCCTGGCGCAGCCGAAGACGCCGGAAATCGAGGGCGGCAAATAGCTCATCGGGGGCCGGGTCGCGGTCCTGGGCGAGCGGCAGCGTCGTGCGCGCTTCCTCGGCGAATCGGCGGCGTAGCGCCGGATCGGCCGTGCCATAGGCGCCCTCCCACCAGGCGAGGATCCTTGGCCGCGCGGCTTGCAGCGTGGCCGCGGCGATGATCAGCCCGCCCTTGTGGCGGTTGGCGCGCGGCGAGGCGGGCAGCAGGTTCCACAGGTCGTTGCAGGGCCACGCCGCCCAGGGCAGGCAGTGGTCGACATCGACACCCCCCGCCCGCAGCTTCTGCCCGGTCCAGACGCAATCCACCGCCTGCCCGCGCGCGAACCGGGCGGCCGCCAGCCCCTGGACAAGGGCTGTATCGCGCTCCGGCTCGATCCACCGCAGCGCCGTCAGAACCTCATCTGTGCTGACCAGCCGGCCCGCCTTGGCCGCGTAACCCTGCGTGAGGCGAACCCATTCGGCCAGCAGCATCGGCTCGATCCAGGCCGCCATGCGCCGCAACGCCTGCCAGACATGCAGCGGCACGCGCGTGCTGCCATAGGCCCACAGCGTTTCCTGATCGAGCACCAGACTCGCACCCAGGCGCGGTAAAGCGCCATAGCCGGTGGGGAAAACCGGGGTGTCGTCGGCGAAGGTGAGGTGGGTTGCCGGCATGACGGCGATGACTTTCGCCGCATCGCCCAGTGCCAGCCGCAGCGCCGCGCCCAGCGGGCCGGAAAAGGTCGCGCCGGGCCGCAGATCCGCGGGCGCGAGCGGCGCAAGGGCGCGAAACGCCGCCTTCACGAACCCCATGCCTTCGCCCGGCCGCTGCGGTAGGCCGCGCTCCACCAGCGGCTTGAACATGCGCAACCAGAACAACGCCACGAGCCCCAGCGGCAATTCCACCCCGTCATCCGCCTCGCGCGCCACATTGGGCGAGGCATCGGCAATCCGGGCGAGGCAACGCAGCAGGGCCAACTTGTAGGTCGCCGCCTTTTCCTGCCGGAGGATCACACCGCGCAGCAAGGGCAGAGCGCCGGCGCCATCATCGGGAAGATCGAGGATCACCGTCTGCCAACGCACCTCGGCGCGCCCCTGCCGATCCTCCACGCGCTCGGTCGCCACGCGCAGCGCGAGGCCGTGATCGAGGGCCAGGCGCTCGACCTCCGCCGCATCGACCGGCCACATCGCCCGATCCTCGGGGGCGGGTCCGTGGCGGAGGGTCAGCACCATACGCCCGCCGGGGCGCAGCAGGGTCGCCAGCTTGCGCATGGCACGCGGCCGGTCTTCGGGCGGCAGGTGCATCCAGACCGCGCTGACCCAGATAAGGTCGAAAGCGATGCCCAGGCGGTGCAACTGCGCCAGGGCAGGCAGGCGATCATCCACCCAACGGATTTGGGGCGTGGGGTGCAGGCTGCGCGCCTGATCGCGCATGGCGGCGGCGGGCTCCACCGCGACCACCTCCCAGCCGCGTGCCGCAAACCAGGCGGCGTCGCGACCCGAACCGGCGCCGACGTCGAGCAGGGTGCCGGGGGTCGCCGGCAGGAAGGGCATCGCGCCGGCGTGGATCTCCTCGAACCCGAAGGCTTCATAGGCCTCGGTGAATTCGCGGAAGCCACGGTGGTAGGGGGTCACGGTATCCCAGGCCATCGGCGTGCAGCGTCGCGCAGACGAGACGTCGCGCCAAGCGGGAAGCTTCTGCTAAGCTGCGCGATGCCCCGTCCGCACAGGCTGCTGCCGACCCTCGCCGCCCTGCTGCTGCCCGGTCTTGCCGGGGCGCAGCCGGCGACGCGCCCCGGCCTCGCGCCCACCGAGGCGCGGCAGACGGTGGATATCGCGATACCGCCCTGGTCGAGCCTGGTGCGCGTTCAGACCGAGGCGGGCGGGCGCTGCACCGGCGTGCTGATCGCGCCAGACCGGGTGCTGACCGCGGCGCATTGCCTGCTGGCCCCGGCCACCGGGCTGGTGGTGCTGCCGAGCCGGACTCATGTCCTGTCGGGCTATGAACGCGGCGAATTCCGCGAACATGTCCGGGGCGCCGCCTTCACCCTCGGGCCAGCCTATGTGCCGGCCGCGCGTGGCCCGATCGGGGCGGATTGGGCGGTGATCCGCCTCGCCACGCCGCTGCGCGATCCCTTCCTGCCACTCGCCCCGCTGCCTGCCGCGGGCACGCAGGCGATGCTTGGCGGCTGGCAGCGGGACAGGGCGCATGTGCTGCTGGCGGATACCGCCTGCCGCATCGAGGCGCCGCTGCGCGATGCCGAAGGGCGCTTGCTGCTGCGCCATGGCTGTGCCGCGACCAAGGGCAGTTCGGGCGGGCCGCTGCTGGTGCGCCAAGGCGAGGGCTGGGCCGTGGCGGGTGTCGCCAGCGTCGCGAACCTGGAGGCGCGCGGTGGCGTCGCGGTGGCGGTGGCCGGGCTGCCGCTGCTGCCTTGACCCTCACTTGCCCCTGAGGGTCACATCTGCGGCAGTCAGACGGAGAGGATCACGAGGCCGATCGCCAGCGCGATCCGCCTGCCGCGGAACTGTTCGCGAATCGCCGGGGTCGAGCGTGTTGTACAGCCGGAGTGCCGAGCCGGGGCGAATCTCGATCGGAGCGCCGGCTTGCGGCATGCCGGATCAGTCCTCGCCCTCCAGCCGGTCGATGTCGTCGTCGGAGAAGCCGAAATGATGCGCGATTTCGTGGATCAACACATTGCGAACGAGGCTGAACAAATCCTCCCCAGTCTCGACCCACTCCAGCAGAATGGGCTCGCGATAGAGTGTGATGCTGTCGGGCTGCATCGGTGCGTCCATGACACTGCGCTGGGTCAGGGGCGTGCCGCGATACAGGCCGGTCAACGCCCAGGGGCTGTCGAAGCCCATCTCCTCGGCGGTTTCCTCATCGGCGACGTCTTCCACCACCACGGCGGCCCCGCGCACGAGGTCGCGCAGCTCCTTGGGGATGGCAGCGAAGGCCTGTTCGGCCATCTCCACGATGTCCTCGAGGGTCGGCGGGTGGTGGAAGCGGCTCATGCGCGCATCCACATCACCCGGACCCTTCCCGTCAAGCCGGAGAAACCATGAAGATCGCCCCGCTCGATGCCGAAACACGGGCCACCCTGCCCGACGCCTTGCCGGCCTGGCGCCCTGTGGACGGGCGGGATGCGCTGGCGCGCAGCTTCCGCTTTGCCGATTTCAGCGCGGCATGGGGCTTCATGGCGCGCGTCGCCCTGCTGGCGGAGGCGCAGGACCATCACCCGGAATGGTCGAACGTCTGGAACCGGGTGGAGATTCTGCTGACCACGCACGATGCCGGCGGTCTTTCGGCGCGCGATGTGCGACTCGCACGTGAGATCGATGCGCTGGTCCCCGGCTGAGGGCTTTGCCTCCTTCGGGCTTTGCATCTCGCGCCCTCTGCGTCTACCGTTCCGCCAAACGCCATAACGGCGCGGCAGAGGGAAACTTTCACATGTTCAAGCGCAGGACGATGCTCGGTGGCGCGCTGGCCGCGCCCTTGGTTTTGACCAATGGAAACGGCGCCTTCGCGCAGGCGGCCGGGCCGATCCGCATCGCCACCGCCGGGCCGATGACCGGCCAATACGCGGCCTTTGGCGGCCAGATGCGCGCCGGCGCCGAGCAGGCGGTGGCCGACCTCAACGCGGCGGGCGGTGTGCTCGGCCGGCAGCTCGCCCTGGAAGTGGGCGACGATGCCTGCGACCCGCGCCAGGCGGTATCGGTGGCGAACCAGCTCGCGGGCCGGCGCGTGGCGCTGGTGGCAGGGCATTTCTGCTCGGGCTCCTCGATCCCGGCGCGCGATGTCTATGCCGAGGAAGGCGTGCTGCAGATCAGCCCGGCCTCGACCAACCCGCGCTTCACCGATGAGGGCAAGTGGAACACGTTCCGGGTATGCGGGCGTGACGACCAGCAAGGGCTCGTCGCCGGCCGCTACCTTGCGCAGAACATGCGCGACCGGCGCATCGCCATCCTGCACGACAATTCCGCCTATGGCCGCGGCCTCGCGGAGGAGACCAAGAAGGCGCTGAACGCCGCCGGGGCGCAGGAGGTGCTGTTCAGCGCCTACACACCGGGCGAGCGCGACTATTCGGCCATCGTCTCGCGCCTGCAGCAGGCCAATGTCGGCGTGGTCTATGTCGGCGGCTACCACACGGAATCGGGTCTGATCCTGCGCCAGGCGAAGGAGCGGGGCATGAACCTCACGCTGGTCGGCGGCGATGCGCTGGTGACCAACGAGTTCTGGCAGATCACGGGCGCGGCCGGCGAGGGAACGCTCATGACCTTCGCCTCCGACCCGCGCAAGCGCCCGACGGCGGCATCCGTGGTGCAGGCCTTCCGCGCCAAGAACATCGATCCCGAGGGCTATGTTCTCTACACCTACGCGGCCATCCAGATCTGGGCGGCAGCGGCCGCGCGCACCAGTGGCATCGACCCGCGGCGCATCGCGGCGGCGCTGAAGGCGAACGGCCCCTGGGCGACGGTGCTCGGCGACATCTCCTTCACCGAAAAAGGCGATGTGACGGTGCCGGACTACGTCTTCTACATCTGGCGCAACGGCAGCTACGCCGAGATCTGAGTTCCGCTCCGCGGGGCGGTCCGAAGGGGCGAGCGCCCGAACGGGCGCTGCGGCCTGTGCCCCGAAGCCGAGCGAACCGGCGGTTCGCGCCCGGCGTTCGAGAGCATGCTAAACAAGGCCGGGGCAGTGATACCCCGGCCTTTTCTGGCTATCCGCGCAGCGCAGCCCGCCCAGGCTCCGGCGTGAAGGGGATTTCCGGCACATGCCGCGCCGTCGCCGCCAGGATGGCGTCGGCGATGGCCGCCCCGGTCGGCGCCTGGCTGCCTTCCCCGACGTCGAGCGAGGGCAGGCCCGGCAGGCGGCGCCACGCTCATGCCCGGCGGAGCCTCACGAGAAATGCCCGGCATTGCCGGAAAAAATGTCGCCAGGCGCGCGCGCGGGTCGCGCGTTCGGCGTGCTGCCAGTCGCCATTCGCCAGGGCGCGCAGGAGGATCGCGCGATGCACCTCGGGGCTCATGGCCGCGGCACCTGGCTTGGCGCAAACTGCATCGCGAACCAGCCCGCCACCTGCATCGCGGCCTGTGCCGTGACACGACCATCCGGCATGGCGCGAAGCCGGCCCTGCCCGTCCGGGGCTGGCAAAAGATCGCCCTGGCCCCAGGGGCCGGGGCGCGAATCCCAGGCATGGCCGGCACCGCGCAGGGCGATGATGGCGGCCACCGGTGGCTCCGCCATCGCGGCGCAGACGGCCGCATCCTGCGCGCGGTCGCCGTGCAGCAGCAGCACAGGGCGCCATTCCGGCAGGTCGAGCCCCGCGCAGCCCGGATAAAGCGCCACAGTCGGCCCGGCCTCCGGCGCCGCCAGCGCGCCGCGGGCGCCGGCACCGAAGCCGAGCACGCCGATCCGGCCCTGGGCGATCATCGGGGCCTGGCCCATCGCCCAGGCCTGGACCACGGCGACCACGCCCGGCGCCGTGGCAAGGTCGCGCGCCGGTTGCGGTACATCCGGATCGCCATCGAGGCCGAAGACCAGCGTTGCGATTCCCCGCGCCGCCAGGGCGGCGACATAGGGCTCCGAGCGCCCCTCCTCCCCATGCGCATCGGGCATCAGCACCACCAGCGGGACCGGGGCGCCAGTGCTGTGCGGCAGAACGAGCCGCCCGGTGCCGGCGGGCTCGACGAGCCGGACATGGTCGACCGGCAAGTGATCGGCGAAGCCGATGTTTGGCAGGTGATCGGCGAAGCCGATGTTTGGCAGGTGATCGGCGAAGCCGATGTTTGGCAGGGCCAGCGCAGCGACGAGAAGGCAGGTAGTTGGGGTGCGCATCGGGGGGGGTTGCTCCCTGGGGTCGCCCGGCAGTTCCGGGCGGCCTCAGGGCAGCATCAGCGGTGCCTTTCGGTCCCGAAGCCGGGCCGAAGGGATCGCGAAACTTCGGCGAAACCCGCGCGATACTGCGCCGCCGCAGCGGACTCGGCACCGCCGACTCCGACCACTATATTGGGGTAGGACGCAGCAGGATGAGGGGCTTCGCACCGGATGGACCAGGCCGACGGCCTTCTGCATTTTGGCAGCGTGTCGCTCGATGCCGACCGTGGCGTGCTGCGCCGCGCCGATGGGCTGGAGACGACGCTCCGCCCCAAGACTCTGGACCTGCTGCTTCTGCTGCTGCGCAGCAGTGGTCGGCTGGTGACTCGGGCGGAGATCCTGGACAAGGTCTGGGCCGACGTGACCGTCACCGATGACAGCATCACCCAATGCGTGGGTGAGATCCGCCGCGCCCTGGGTGAGGAGGCCGGGCTGCTCAAGACCGTGCCGAAGCGCGGCTATGTGCTCGACGCCGTCGCTACCATCGCGCCGGCCTTGCAACAGGATCAGGCCGCCCCGCCGCCTTCCCCGATCCTGCCATCACTTCCGGTGCCGACGCCGCTACCGTCTCGGCCCTTCCGGGGCGGCCGCGTTGGCCTGACGTTGGGCGTTGCGGTGCCGCTGGCACTACTGGCGGGCTGGCTGTGGCACGCCCCGGCATCGCCGCCGACCACCTTGGCCAGCGCCCCCGCCATAGCCCCCGCCATCGTACCCGCCGAACCTGCCCCCGCCGCCCAGGTGCCCGGGCCCTCCGCACGCGAACAGGCGATCGAGTTGATCGAGGCCGCGCGCCGCCGCAACATCGCACCGGGCGACCGCCGGGCGAACTGGGTGGCCGCGCGGGGCCTGCTGCAACAGGCGCTGGCGCTGCAACCGGAGAATGCCCGCGCCCATGCCGAGATCGTCTTCACCTATACCAATACGGTGCTGAACGGCTTCAGCCTGAACCCCGAGTCCGATCTGCGCATCGCGGAGGACCATGCGGAGCGCGCCATCGCCCTGGGCCCCGACCTGCCCGCTACCCATGCCGCCCGCGCCGCCGTCATGCGCCAGCGGCGGCAATGGGAGGAAGCGCTGATCTCCTATCGCCGCGGGGTCGATCTCGATCCGACGCAGCATGCCTCCCGCGCCAATGCCGGGCTGATGCTGTTGCTGCTGGGCCAGCCCGAGGCGGCGGAGGCGCAGATCCGTACGACCCTGGCCCTGGCCCCTCCCGGGCACGGCTTCCGGCTGACCTGGCTGACCTACCTCGCGCTGACCCTGGCGCACCAGGAACGCTGGGAGGAGGCGGCGGGGACGATGCGCGCCTCGCTGGAAGGCCAGGCCTTCCTGCCGGTCCCGGTTCGTCTCGCGCTGCTGGCTGGCATTTTGCAGAATGCGGGCGACGTAGAGGCCGCGCGGATCGCCGCCGCCCAGGCTGCGGCGCAGAACGCCGAGGCCACCACCGGCTGGTTCCGCGCCCGCCCCCTGTCGGACCACCCCGCCTTCCTGGCGCGGCAGGAGCGCATCCTTGTCGGGATGCGGGGGGCAGGGCTGGCGGATTAGCGCACTATCGGTTCGATTGAACCGATTTCGTGCGCTATAAACACTTGAATCTAAAGCACGGACTTTGGTTCAAACGATTCCGTTTGAACCAAACGTGCTTTAGGCCGGCTCAGCCGCCGTTGCTGCCATCATCTCCCGCCAGACGAAGGCCATTGGCCATCTCATAGAATTGTTCGCCGATCGCCTCGAGTTCAGCCGGGTCGAAGGGGGTCGGCAAATTCCTCTCCCGGATCGCGAGGGCGAGCTTCTTCGAGAGATAGGCGAGCCCGCGAAGCTGGTCGCCGATCAGACGGGCCTCGACGGTGCCGAGCGTGATCGGACTTGTGCTCGCCCCTCCAAGGTCGCCGTCCGCGTCGGCCTTTGCCTTGGCGTCCTTTATCTTGGCGTCCTTCATCTTGGCGTCCTTCATCTTGGCGTCCGGTGCCGCCGGCGCCTTTGTCTTGGGCAGTTTTGCGGCTTTCGCCTTGCCTGCCTTGCCTTCGGTCTTCGCCATCTGCAATTCTCCCTCGGATATCATTGCTGTGCGAAACCCAGCCCGACGCCGGCGCACGGCAGCGCAACGATCCCTGAGCCACCCTTCATCAGTCAAGTGGCTCCGCATAGAATCCGACCAATCTTTTCGGGCGCCCTGCATGTCGATCCGCAACGTCTTGTTCATCATGGTGGATCAGCTGCGCTGGGATCACCTCGGCTGCGCGGGGCATCCCTTCCTGCAGACGCCCAACATCGATGCGCTGGCGGCGCGCGGCGTGCGGTTCGCCCAGGCCTATGTGCAGTCGGGCATCTGCGGGCCGTCGCGCATGTCCTACTATACGGGGCGCTACGTTTCCTCGCATGGCGCCACGCATAACCGCGTGCCGCTGAGCGTCGGCGAGGTCACGCTCGGCTGGCATCTGCGGGAGGCCGGGCGCACGCTCGCCTTGGCCGGCAAGACCCACATGTTGCCCGATGCGCTCGGCATGAGACGGCTGCAACTCGATGGCCAGCACGATCTGGCGGCGCTGCTGAAGGAAGGCTGGTTCAAGCTCGTCGATCGCCATGACGGCCACCACGCCGAGCCCGACAGCGCCTACGCCCAGTGGCTGCGCCGCCAGGGCTATGACAGCGCCGATCCCTGGACCGACTACGTGATCGCGGTGGAGGACGAGAAGGGCCAGGTGCAGTCAGGCTGGAAGATGCGCAACGCCCACCTGCCCGCGCGGGTGCGCGAGGAGCACAGCGAAACCGCCTACACCACCGACCAGGCGCTGGGCTTCTTGGCGGCGCAGGGCGAGCAGCCCTGGGTGCTGCATCTGTCCTATGTGAAGCCGCACTGGCCCTACATCGCGCCCGCACCCTACCACGCGAGGTACACCGCCGCGCAATGCCTGCCCGTGTCTCGCCACGCCGCCGAGCGCGGCAATGGCGTACATCCGTTGCTGCGCGAATGGCAGAACGAGGAAGTCTCGCAGAGTTTCCAGAACGACGAGTGCATCGCCACCGTGCGCCCCGCCTATCAGGGGCTGATCGCGCAGCTCGACCACCATCTCGGCCGCGTCTGGACCGCGATGGAGCAGATGGGGCGCTGGCGCGACACGATGGTCGTTTTCTGCTCGGACCACGGCGATTATCTCGGAGATCACTGGCTCGGCGAGAAGGAGCTGTTCCACGATTGCGTGCAGCGCGTGCCGTTCATCCTTTTCGACCCTTCCGCCGCGGCGGATGCCACGCGCGGCACGGTGGATGATCGCTTCGTCGAGGCGATCGACGTGGTGCCGACCATCCTCGAGGGCCTCGCTCTCGATCCAGCCGAGCATCTGATCGAGGGAGTTTCGCTGCTCGGCCTCACCCGCGGCACGGCGACGGCGTGGCGCGAGGCGGTGGTCAGCGAGCTGGACTGGACTTTCCGCGGCGCGCGCCGGCGGCTCGGCCACCCGAGCGGGCAGCACCACGCCTGGATGCTGCGCGATGCGCGCTGGAAATACGTGCACTGGACCAGCGGCTATCGCGCGCAGCTGTTCGACCTGGAGGCGGACCCGGAGGAGTTCCACGACCTCGGCGCCGATCCCGCCTTCGAGGCGATCCGCGCGGCGGCGCGCGAAAAACTGCTGGCCTGGTTCACCGGGCTGAAGCGCCGCACCACCCTGACCTGGGCCGAAGCCGAGCTGCGCACCGATCGCCATAAGGCGGCCGGGGTGTTTTATGGCGAATGGTAGCTCAGGCGGCGTCGCCGACCGGGTGGTAGTCGCGCGCGAACCAGATCAGCGCCGCGCCATCGGCGCCATAGCGGATCGCCTCGATCTCGGCGAAGATGACGCTATGCGTGCCCTTCTCGACCACATCGACGATGCGGCAATCGAAGGACACCACGCCATCGTCGAGCACCGGCGCTCCGGTGGCGAGCACGCTCCAGGCGCCCAGCGCGAAGCGCGCGTCGATATCGAGCTTGCCGAGCCCGGCGAAAGCATCCGACAGCGCGCGCTGCCCGGCCGTGAGCGTATTGACGCAGAGCACGCCATTCGATTTGCACAGCGCATTCGCGCGGCTTGTGCGGTTGAGGCAGACCAGCAAGGTCGGTGGATCATCGGTCACGCTGCACACCGCACTGGCGGTGGAGCCGCCGCGCCCGGCCTCGCCGTCGGTCGTCACGATGTTCACGGCCGCCCCGAGGCGCGCCATGGCGTCACGGAATTCGGCACTGTTGACGGGCATGGCGGGGCTCCGAGGGCTGGGCGCAAGATACGCCTGACGGCGGCCGTTTCAACCGGCCGGCGTCAGCGGCAAGGAACCAGGCGGATATTCTCGACCTGCGCATCGACCCGGCTGTTGGTGTCCTCGACATCGGTCGAGATCATGATTTCCTGCAAGGCTGGCACTTCGGCGCCCCCGAAGGCGGCGCGCCAATCGGCGGCGAGTTCCACAAGCTCCTCCACCCATTGGCCGCGCGGTGCATCGGCGGGGCGCATGACGCGCAGCTTGCTGAGGCCGGCGGTCCAGGGGCTGGCGAAGAACTGCCCGGCTGGCGCCTCCCGCCCCGTGCCGCCCCAGATGTAGAACAGCACGCTGCGGGGCAGTCGGTGATCCCCGGCGGCGGCCTGCGCCAGGGTGTGCTGGGCGCGCGTGGCGAAGCCCATCTGCGGGCCGAAGCCGGCGAAGCCGACCGCCACCGCGATCGCGCGGTCATCGCCGCCGCGGCGTGTCAGGTCGGTGGGCGGAGGCCCCGCATCGACGCGCCAGCGCCAGGCGAGGCAGGCAGCCGACCCCTGCACCGGCCGCCACAGAAAGGCGCCCTGCGCCTGGCCCGTCATGCGAATGCCGCCGGAGGGTGTGGCGTTGAAGGTCACCGGACGGATGCCGCTCCATTGCGCCTTGCGCCACCCCAGCGCCTCGACCTCCGATGCGGTATGAGCGGGCGAGATGCCCGCGCCCAGCAGCAGCGGCGCGCAGAGGATCGCGGCAAGGGCCATGGTGAGACGTCGCATCTGCCTGTATGTGCGATACCCAAGTCGCGAAGCAAGCGTGCAGACAGGGAGACCACGAGCATGGCCGAGCACCTCACCCTTCAGGCCACCGACGGCAGCGGCAGCTTCGAGGCCTATCTGGCGCAGCCGGAGGGCGATTCGCCGCGTGGCGTTGTCGTGATGATCCAGGAAATTTTTGGTGTGAACGCCACCATGCGCGGCCTGTCGGACTGGGCGGCCAGCATGGGCTTCATCGCCATCGCGCCCGACCTGTTCTGGCGCCAGAAGCCGGGCGTGGACCTCGACCCGGATGCGGGTCAGGCGCAGTGGGAGCAGGCCTTCGGCTACATGAAGGGCATGGACCAGGACAAGGCGGTGGACGATCTGAAGGCGACGCTGGCCGTGGCGCGCGCGCTGCCCGGCGCGAATGGCAAGGTGGCGACCATGGGTTACTGCCTCGGTGGCCGGCTGGCCTTCATGATGGCGGCCCGCGCCGATGCCGATGCCAATGTCAGCTATTACGGCGTGGGGCTGGAAGGGCTGCTGGGTGAGGCCGGGTCCATCAAGGCGCCGCTGCTGGTGCACATCGCCGAACGCGACAAATTCGTCCCCGCCGAGGCGCAGGCACTGATCCTGGCAGGACTCAAGGGCCACCCCTACGCCACTACGCATGTCTATCCCGGCGTCGATCACGCCTTCGCCCGGCTCGGCGGTCACAGCTACGACGGCCGGGCCGCCACCATCGCCAACGGCCGCACGGCGGAGCTGCTGGCGCGCATCCTCGGCTGAGCAGCCGTCAGAGCCGCGCCGCCATCCAGGCGTCGCGATCGAGCGTGTAGAGTAGGTGGCACCGCAGCGGGTGCCCCTCCGCCAGCCTCGGGTGATCGAAGCTCGCGCCGCGCGCCATGCCAAGGCGTTCCATCAGCCGCCAGGAGGGCTCGTTCGCAGGCGGCGTGAAGGCCACGATGCGCGGCAGCGCCAGCGGCCCGAAACCATAAGAGAGCGCGAGCCGTGCCGCCTCCTCCGCCAGGCCCTGGCGCTGCAAACGGGTGGCGATCCGCCAGCCGATTTCGACCGCCGGCGCGAAGGGGGCCGCGAAAGTCACATGCTGCAGCCCGACCACGCCGGCGAGCGGGGTGACGCCTGGCAGTTCCACCACCCAGAATCCCCAGCCATGCGCCTCGACATGCGCGGCAATCCGCTGACCCCAGGCGTCGCTTTCGGCGCGGTCGTGCGTAGTGGCAAAGTAACGCATCACCTCAGGGTCGCCATTCACGGCAAAGAGCAGGCCGAGATCGTCCGGCAGCCGCCAGGGGCGGAGCGTGACGCGCGGACCATGCAGGATGGTCATGCGCTTCCGGGTGCGTTCGCAAGTTCTGCCCGCGCATCGGTCAGCGCGGGCAAGGGAGGGTTTCGGGGCCACCAGAACTCGGCCCCCGGCAGTTCCTTGCGCACGGCCTCCTGAGCTCGGCGACGCATATCCTCGTCGGGCGAGGATTCGTCTTCCGCATTCAATTGGACATGCCGATCGTAGACCGTGTCGAATCGCTTGCGGTGATCGTCAGTGATCGCACCGGCCTGACGGATGGAAAATGCCAACTTCCTCATGGCGAAGAAATTGCCGTGGTAGCCCTGCTGCTGGCGCGTGAAGACCTCGATCCGCTTGCCCGGCGCGCGCAGCGGCTTCACCACCGCGACGATGGCGGCCAGCAAAGCCAAGCCCTGCCAGGCAAATTGCCAGACACCCTGGTTCCACAAGGTGAGTGCCGCAACGCCGCTGCCGCTGGCGGTGACTGCGGAGGTCACCTCCATGAAGAAGGCCTCCCTCTGCAAGGCGCCGAGCCGGCTGCCGTAGTAGATCGCGTTCATGCGCGACGTGCATTGCAGTTCGTAGACTTCCTTGAGCAGCGCGATATCGGCATCAGGCCAAGAGGTGGCGCTCACGGCCGGCGCCCGAGGCCGGGCGGCGTGACCAACCAGGGCGATGGCGCTTCGATTGCCGGCACGGAGGGCGGGCGCGGCGCAATTGTGGGGGATTGCGGAGGTTCAACCGGCACGCCGCCGACCCGTCCTGGTGGCCGTATCCCACGCGGATCTGAACCGTCCGGTGACAACACACGCTCGTTGAGCCGCTCCGGCGTGGGATCAAGAGCGCCCGATGGATCCGACCTGGGCGCGCCGGGTGCCTGGGCCAGCGCCACTTGCGCGGCGAGGCCGGCGCCGCAGCCGCCGAGAAGCGCAAGCAGGCCGAGCAGCAGCGCCAGGAGAAAGGCACCCAGCCACCATGGCTTGCGCCAGGGCGAAGCAGGCCGGCCGCCTCGGCGCGGTCCCGAACCGTCATCGATGCCCCGGGACCAAGCCTCGCCGGGCAGTGGCCGTGGCGGGCGCAGGCCCCAGGACTGGCCCGGCTCGATTCCGCCGCCACCGGCAGGGTCTCGCTCGGTCACGGCTCAGCGCGACCTTGTGCCGGAGGGTTGAGGCCCCAGGATTCACTGGGCTCGATCTCCAGCGAGGACTCATCAGGAGGCATCGCGGCAGGCACGCTGCCAAAATCCATCGATTCGAGCGCCTCGATCCGGGCGCGCAACGCAGTCACCTCTGCCAGAAGGGCGGCAATCAAGGCATCGCGGTCGTCAGGGGCAGTCATTCGCGGCATCCCTGGTTGTCACGCTGAAAGCTTAGCGCGACCGCGTCGTCAGAAGCCAGACTTAGCCGCCCCTTCGCGCCGCGCCGCCAAGGGTCTAGATGACCTGGGTGAGGAGTTTGCGATGAGTCCCGTGCCGCTCGATGCCCTGGCCGCCCTGGTGCCGGATGGCGCGAGGCTCGCCCTGCCGCCAGACAACTCCCTGCCCTCGGTCGCCCTCGCTCGCGCTCTGGTGCGGCAGGGTGCGCGTGGCCTTCGGCTGCTCGGCGTGCCGGTGTCGGGTTTCGCCACGGATCTGCTGATCGGCGCCGGCTGCGTGGCGGAGGTCGAGACGAGTGCCGTCTCCCTCGGCGAGGCCGGCTTCGCACCACGCTTCAGCCAGGCGCTGAAGGCCGGCGCCATCACGGTGCGCGACGCCACCTGCCCGGCCATCCATTCGATGCTCCAGGCGGCGGAAAAGGGCGTGCCCTTCATGGCGCTGCGCGGCCTCATCGGCAGCGACATCCTGGCGCATCGGCCCGATTGGAAGGTCATCGACAACCCCTTCGCCGAGGGCGGCGACCCGATCGTGCTGCTGCCCGCGCTCGCGCCCGATTTCGCTGCCATCCATGGCGTGATGGCGGATGCCGAGGGCAATGTCTGGGTCGGCCGCCGGCGCGAGCTCGCCACGCTGGCGCATGCCTCGAAGCGCGTGCTGGCGACGGTGGAGCGCGTCATGCCCGGCAACATGCTCGACGATGAGCGCCTGGCACCGGGCTGCATCAGCGCGACCTACATCGATGCCTTCGCGATCGCCGAGCGTGGCGCCTGGCCGGTGGCGTTGCTCGATGAATATGGCTTCGACGCCGCGCATGTCGCCGAATATGCACGCCTGGCGAAGACCGAGGCCGGCTTTGCCGAATACCTCAATCGTTTCGTCTTTGCCGCGCGGGCGCAAGCTGCCGAATGACCATAAAGCTCGAAGAACGCCTCGCCGTCGCCTTGGCGAAGCTGATCGAGGATCCGGCGGCACCGCCGGCCCGGCACATCGCCGTCGGCGCCGCCTCGCCCATCCCGGCCGCGGCCTGCTGGCTGGTGCGCAAGCAGGGCAACCCCGTGCGGCTGTCGCTGCTGCACAAGCGCTCGGGGAACCCCTTCACCGAGGGCTCGCGCGAGTTGTTCGACCTGACCGGCCAGGGCCGGATCGACCTGTTCTTCCTGGGCGGCGGGCAGATCGACGGGCAGGCCAACCTCAACCTGATCGGCACCGGCGAATGGCCCGGGACGGGCGTGCGCTTTCCCGGCAGCTTCGGCAGCGCCTTCATGTATCTCATGACGCCGCGCACGATCCTGTTCCGGGAGGAGCACTCGCCGCGCGTGCTGGTGCCACGGGTGGACAACATCTCGGCGCCGGGCCTGTCGCCGCCAGGCGTGTTCCGGCGCGGCACGGCGCAGGCGCTGGTCACCGGCAAATGCGTGTTTCACTTCGACGCCGCGGCGGGGCGTTTCACCCTGGCGAGCCTGCATCCGGGCGAGACGGTGGCGAGCGTGCGCGCGACCACGGGCTTTGACTTCGACTCGGCCGAGGACGTGCCCGCCACGCCCGACCCGAGCACGGCGGAACTCGCCTTGTTGCGTGGCCCCGTATGTGACGAGATGGTGGAAACCTATCCGGAATTCTGCGACCGGGTGTTCGGAAGGAAACAGGCGGCATGACCGATGCCATCCCGCAAGTTGAAGGCAAGGGGCTTGCCCGCTCGCCCGGCGCGCTGGCCGGCATCAAGGTGGTGGACCTCACGCGCGTGTTGGGCGGCCCCTACTGCACCATGATCCTGTCGGATCACGGCGCCGAGGTCATCAAGATCGAACCGCCGCAAGGCGATGAGGTGCGCGACTGGGGCCCGCCCTTCCACGACAGGGAGGCCAGCTACTTCATCGGCGTGAACCGCAACAAGCGCTCCCTCGCCCTCGATCTCGGCAAGCCCGAGGGGCGGCAGGTGCTGCTGCGGCTGCTCGAGGAAGCCGATGTGCTGATCGAGAACTACAAGCCGGGCGCGATGGAGAAATGGGGCATCGGCTATGCCGAGGTGCTCTCGAAGCGGTTTCCACAGCTCATCCATTGCCGCGTCTCGGGCTTCGGGCCGGATGGGCCGCTGGGCGCGCTGCCGGGCTATGATGCGGTCATCCAGGCGATGGTCGGGCTCATGTCGATCAACGGCAACGCCGATACCGGCCCTTTGCGCATGGGCACGCCGATCGTCGATCTCGCCACGGGGCTGTATTCCTGCATCGCCATCCTGATGGCGCTCCAGGAACGCGCGCGCAGCGGCCAGGGGCAGTTCCTCGACATGTGCCTGCATGATTGCGGCATGGCGCTGCTGCACCCGCAGGCGGCCAATTTCTTCCTCAACGACAAGCGCCCCAAGGCGACAGGCAATCCCCACCCGAACATCAGCCCCTACTCCAAGTTCAAGACCCGCACCTGCGAGATCTTCCTCGCGGTGGGCAACGAGCCCGCCTTCCGCAAATTCGCGGCCTATCTCGGCCTGCCCGACCTGCCCCGCGATCCGCGCTTCACGACCAACGCGCTGCGCGTCATCAACCGCGCCGAGCTTGAGCCGATTCTCGACACCCGCCTCGCCGAGGAGGATGGCCATGCGCTGTGCGAGGCGATGCTCAAGGCCGGATTGCCCGCCGGGCCCGTCTTGCATGTGGACGAAGCGATGGGGGCGGCGCATACCGCCCATCGCGACATGGTGACGGAACTCGGCTGGTATCGCGGCCTGGGGACGCCCATCAAAATGAGTCGCACCCCCGGCGGCACCCGTGCCGTACCACCCAGTTTCAACCAGCACGGCGACGAGATCCTTGCTCGCCATGGCTACACCCACGCGGAGATCGAGGATTTGAAGACCCAGGGCATTGTCGTATCGGCACGCCGCTCATGAGCGACTACCAACCCCCGCGGAGCCTCCGCGCCATCGAGCAGCCCGACGAGATCACCCGCCTGCTGGGCGTCTGGGGCGCCGCCTTCGACGACAAGTCGATCCCGGCCCGCCAGCGCCCGCGACTGCGCCCGCCGAGCGGTGGTCGCAAGGCCGGCTTCACGTTGTGGCAGGTTAAGGTCTCCGGGCTTGAGATGCACATCTCGCTGGAGGAGGTCACCTCCGACCGCTGGCGCATCGACCACAGCAACCAAGGTGCGCTCGTGATGCGCGACGGCACGCCGCTGCTGCTGCGGCAATGGTATGTGAAGCGCGCGCCGACCGATGCCTCGCTGACCGCGGCCGAGATTGTCCAGATCACGGATGAGCCTCCGTTGTATGTCACGCCCGGCGTGCATCGCGGGGCGCCGACCGAAAAGCGGCTGTACCAGGTGGTCGCGGAGCTCGACGGCACGCCCGAGCAGATCCGCGCGCAGACCGCTGAGGCGCTTGCCCGCCAGGCGGCGGCCACGGAGAAGTTCGGCTTCAGCTGACCCCGGCCTGGGACACCGAAGGTCAGCTATGCCGAAAGTCAGCTAGGCCGAAAGTCAGGGCCAGCGAAACGCCCTTGCCATCGCCTGTTGCGCCGGCGTCTCCGCCGCGTGCGGCAGGTAGTGGGCGCGCACGAAATCCAGCGGATCGCCTGGCACGCCCGCCGCCTTGGCGAGGCAGGCGAGGAAAAGGCCGGTGCGTCCCACGCCGGCGCGGCAGCCGACATGGATGGGCCTGTCCGGCTGCGCCAGCATCTGCGCCAACACCGTCGCGATGGCCTCGTGCAGCGCTGCTGCATCGGGCAGGCCGAAATCGGCGGTCGGCAGCAGCACCTCCGCCAGCCAAGCTTTCTCGGCCTGCACCTCGAGGCAAACGCCGAAAGCACCTTCCGGTAGGGCATCGAAGGGGCCAGCGGTGATCGCCACGGGTCGCCCCGCCGGGGCGAGGGTCAGGGACCCTCGAATCCTCACGGTATCCGCGCCAGGCTGCGGAGGTAGGCGACCATGGCTGCGACGTCGCGGTCGCTCAGGCCGCAATGGAGGCTGCTCGGCATGGGCGGGCCGATCATGCGGCCATCGGGGCGGATGCCCTCGCGGACGGCACGGGCGAACTGCGCTTCGGCCGAGCTTCTGATGCCGGTCTCAGATCGGGATCGAGATCGGGGGGATGTTGGCGGCGGCGGCGCCAGAAGCAGGATGGCGAATGCATTCCCGGGAATTGAGTTCATGAGGTGGCATTCCTTCGCAGCACACGGGAAGGAACAAAACCATGACACCATCGAAGGGGTTGGACCACTCAGCCGGCACGTGGCTCGACGACCTGCTCGATCATCGCCTCGGCCTCCCGCTTGAGGCGCAGATAGGAGCGCAGCGAGAAGGGCAGCATGCCAAGATAGATCAGGCTGCCCGCCGCCAGCGCTGCCCAAGGCTCCGCCACCAGAAGCGCCACGAACAAGCCCGCGCCGAGCAGCAGCGGTAGCACCACGTTGCGCGGCACCTTGAAATTCTTGAAGGACCAGGTCGGCAAGGTGCTGACCATCAGACCGCCAACCGCCGTCAGCACCACGCCCACAACGACCGGATGGCGCATCACGTCAGCAACGCCCTGCCATCCCCACTCCCCAAAGGCGAGTGCCGCGAACATCGGGAAAAGCGCGCAGCCCGCCGCCGCCGGTGCGGGGACGCCGGTGAAGAAGTTATAGGCATAGGCCGGCTTTGGCGCCGGGCCGATATCCAGCGCGGCGTTGAAGCGGGCCAGACGCAGCGCCATGCAGACCGCAAACAGCAGGCACGGGGTGAAGGCGAGCGGGCCGCCCGCCTGCATCGACCACAGATAGAGGATCAGCGCTGGCGCGACGCCGAAGCTGAGGAAATCCGCCAGGCTGTCGAACTCCGCGCCGAAGCGGGAGGTGGCCTTCAGCAGCCGCGCCAGCCGCCCATCCAGGCCATCGATCACCGCCGCGACCACGATAAGCCCGGCCGCATGAGCCCAGCGCCCATCGATGGCAAAGCGGATGGCCACCAGCCCGGCGCATAGGCCGAGCATGGTCATGATGTTGGGGATCAGCCGGTTGAAGGACAGGCCTTCGAAGCGCGGCCGGGTCCGCGGCCGGAATCGACGGCGGAACCGGTGCAAGGGTTGTGGGCGGCGGCCGGTGTCGCTCACGGCGTGTCCACCACATGGCCAAGCTCGGCGATCACCGTCTCGCCGCCGATCATGGTCTGGCCTTCCGCGACCAGCGGCTTCACGCCCGGGGGCAGGTAGACATCGGTGCGGCTGCCGAAGCGGATGATGCCGTAACGCTCACCTGCCTCCAGCACATCGCCCTCCCGAGCATGGCAGAGGATGCGGCGCGCGATCAGGCCGGCGATCTGCACCACTGCCACGTCGCGCCCATCCGTCAGCCGGATGGCCATGGCGTTGCGCTCGTTCAATTCGCTCGCCTTGTCGAGGCTGGCATTGAGGAATGCGCCGTGGCGGTAGGCGATACGCGTCACCCGGCCCTCGACGGGCGAGCGGTTCACATGCACGTCCAGCACCGAAAGGAAGATGCACACGCGCCAGCGCGGCGTCTCGCCTAGGCCAAGCTCGGTCGGCGGCACGGCCTGGCCAAGCATGACAACCCGGCCATCGGCGGGCGCGACCACAAGCCCCGGCCGGGCTGGCGCCACCCGTTCCGGATCACGGAAGAAGTAAAGGCAGAACGCCGTGAAGGCGACACCGGGCCAGAACAGCCAGCCGCCCAGGAACAGGCCGCCGACCAGCGCCACGGCCACGCCGCCAGCGAGAAACGGGGTGCCAGCCGGGTGTGGCTTGGCGATGACCATGCGAAGGCTCGAGATCAGGCTCATGTCGCCGGTTATGGTCTTTTCACTCTTCGCGGACAACATGCGCCGATGCAGCACCTGACCCACGGCCCCTTCCTCGTCGACCAAGCCGGCGGGTTGACGCCCGTCCGTACCCCGGCCCTTCGATTCGCCTGGCGCGGCCGAGGCTGCGAAGCCAGGATCGAGGACGGGCGCATCAGCCTCACCGCCCAGGCGGGGCGCGTCCCCTTCACGGCCGAGGATCGCGAAGCGCGGCCTGGCACCTTCGCGCTTTTAGGCCAGATGCCCACGGAACTACCGGAGGGCTGGCGCTTGCACCTACTGCCTGATCATCGCATCCATCTGGCGACCGAGCGGCCCATCCCTGATGTCGCAACCGCGACCCTGCTGGTCGGTGCGATGGTCAGCTTCGCCCTGGCCCTCGATCCCTACCTGGACCGATTGGAGTCCGCCGGGGTTGCCGGCGCCGCGGGGACCGTGAAGATCTGACCCGGGAAGATCCGGTTCGGGTTGCTGATCTGGTCACGATTGGCCTCGAAGATCACGGTGTAGCGAGTGCCCCGGCCATAAACGCCACGGGCCAGACGCCACAGATTGTTCCCAGGTTGCACGACTACCCGGCCCTCTGGCACCGAACCTGCTGCCACTTCGTCCCGCTGGAACGGCAATTCGATTCGCGCGGCAACACTGCCGGCGGCGGCAAGCTGATCGACACGCAAACGGTGGCGGCCCACGGAAAGCCGCTCGGCCGGCGCCAGCGACCAACGGCCCTGCGGATCGGCCTGCGCATCGCCAGCATGTTGCTCGTTGACATAGACGCGCACGTTCGCCCCGGGCGCTGCCGTGCCGGAGAAGCGGATGGCGCCTCTTTCGTCGTAATCCACGGCCTCCACCCCGAGCCGCTGCCCTCCTGGCTGCGCCTGCAACACACGTGCGGGCGCATCGGGTTGGCCGGGCAACAGCACGACCAGCATTTGGCTGGATGTCGGCGGTGGCGGTGGGGTTGCGGCGGTGCGGGCGGCCTCGGCCTCCACGGCCGCCAGGCGAGCAGCGGCTTCAGCTCGGGCCGCGACCTCAGCGCGCGCCGCAGCCTCGGCGCGGGCCATGGCTTCAGCGCGCAGAGCCGCTTCGACGCGGGCAACGGCTTCAGCGCGTTCGGCCGCCTCGGCACGGGCGACGGCTTCAGCGCGCATAGCCGCTTCGGCACGGGCAACGGCTTCGGCGCGTTCGGCCGCCTCGGCACGGGCAATGGTTTCGGCGCGTTCGGCCGCCTCGGCACGGGCAATGGTTTCAGCCCGCGCCGCAGCCTCGGCACGAGCGACGGCTTCAGCGCGGACAACTGCCTCAGCGCGAGCAGCAACCTCGGCACGAGCGGCGGCTTCCTCAGCGCGGACAACTGCCTCAGCGCGGGCAGCAACCTCGGCACGAGCGGCGGCCAAGCGGATGGCTTCGGCCTGATCTTCAGCCGCCGCATTCGCCTGCTGTGCCGCTTGCGCCACGCGCCGGCGTTCGACCTCGGCCTCGGATTGGCGTTCGCGCTCAACCTGGCGGGTAGCCTCTGACGCCGCGGCAGCCATTCGCACCGCAGTTTCCTGGCGAGCAGCCATTTCAGCCTGGCGGGCAGCTTCTGCCTGGCGGGCAGCCATTAGCGTTACAACTTCCTGGCGGATTACAGCTTCCTGGCGGGCAGCCTCTGCCGCCTCGGCAGCCATTCGCAGCGCAGTTTCCTGGCGCATTGCAGCTTCCTGGCGGGCAACTTCTGTCGCCTCGGCAGCCATTCGCAGCGCCATTTCTTGGCTAGCAGCCAATTCGGCCTGACGAGATGCCTCGGCAAGTGCCTCGGCCGCGCGGGCAGCCTCCGCGGCGCGCACTTCGGCTTCCCGACGAGCAGCGGCTTCGGCGCGCCGAGCGGCCTCGGCAGCGGCCTGGAGAGCGGGGTCCGGGCGAGGCGCTTCGGCCATCGCGCCAGGCTGTTCAGGCACCACGACCACCACGGTGTCCGGCCCGAACACGTCATCGCCGCCGATGCGGGCGCGCAGGGTGAATTGGCGGCTACCAGGGCGGAGCGGCTCGGCCGGCAGGATCACCCACTCGCCCCGCGCATCGGCACGGGCGCGGCCGATTTCACGGCCATCTTCGAGCAGCGCGACCTCGGCCCCCGGCGCGGCCCGGCCAGCCACCACAGCGCCGCCGCGCGCGCCGATACGGACGACATCGAAACGGGGAAGTTCCGGCAAGGCCGGGGTTGGCGCGGCAGATGGCGTCGCCGGCGCGACAACGGATGGCGGCTCCGGCGCGGCTGCGGCTGCGGCTGGCGGTGGGGTTGGAGTAGTCGCACGAACGGGGTCTGCCTGCGTCGGTCCGGCGTCAGCCAGCGGCGCCGGTTCCCGCGAGGTGAACCGGGCTGCGACAAAGGCGGCGAGTCCCGCAAGGACCACCACCACAACAAAAAGGGCGCGCCGACTGGCCGACATGTAGCGGTAACTAGGACGCGATTGACCTCGGCCGCAAGTGTTTGCTGCTCAACGCAATATAGCGGCCGCGGCGACGAAGGGCGCGGCGACGAGGATGGCACAAAGCGCTGGCGCCGTCCGCCCGCGCCATCGTGCCGCCAGACGGGGCGCGAGCCATAGCACCGCGAGCGGCGCTGCCGCCGCGGCCCAGTCCGCCGGCGCCGCCCTTGCGATGATCGGCAACACGGCCAAGGCCGCCAAGGCCGCCGAAACGGGGATCGCCTGCAAGGCGGGGAATTTGGGCCCTTGGCCGATGGCGCCAAGCGAGGCGGCGACGACAACGGCGCCGAGCAGCATCTGCGCCCCCGGCGAATTCGCGGCGACCAGACCCGCCAGCAGCGCCGCGGCAGCCGGCGGGACTGATCTGGGCCCTGCGCGATGCGCCAACGCCCAGACCAATGCCGCGACTCCGAGCAGAACCGGCGCTGCCTGAAGCAGGTCCGGCACCGTTCGAGGCGCACCCGCCATCCACCAACCTGCGACCAATGCTGACCCGAAAACCAGCGCGGGAGTGCACCGCGGCAGAAATCTGGCCAACGGCGCCAGCAGCAAAGCGAGCACCAGCATTGCTGCCATCAACAAGGGCAGACGTTCGGCCAATTGCCGGGGCGAGGCCGTCGGTAGTCCGAGCACCATCCACCAACCGGCGAGCACCCCGGCGCCAGCCGACAGCCCGGCGAGCCGAGTCCATCGGTGCCCGAGCCGCGTCAGACCGAACGCCACCGCGAAGGCGACAAGGGCCACCTGCCAAGTCCAGATGCTCGCCAAAAAATCCATCACGGCCGGCTCAACTGCCGGCGAGCCTGGGCCCGAAGCGGCCCCACTTGTCGCGTCACCTTCCGAAACTTGCTCTTGGGGTCGCGGCCCGGCCTAATCCGTATGACGAGACCCGGACAGGACCACCGATGGCCGAAGCCAGAACGACGATGCCGACCCGCCGCCTGCGGGTGTGGGACCCCTGGGTGCGGCTGGTGCACTGGGCCATCGTCATGCTGTTGCCCTTTTCCTGGTGGACGGCTGAAACGGATCGCTGGGACTGGCACTTCTATTCCGGCTTCACCATCCTGACCCTGGTATTGTTCCGCATCGTATGGGGCTTTTTCGGTTCCGATACTGCGCGCTTCGGCCGATTCCTGAAACACCCGATCGAGGGCTTGCGGCACCTCGGCCAATTCCGCCAACGCGCCGCCGCGACCGAGATAGGCCATAACGCGGCAGGCGGTTGGATGGTGCTGGTGATGCTTCTGCTGCTGCTCTCGCAGGCAACGTCGGGGCTGTTTGCCGACGATCTGATTTTCACCCGCGGTCCCCTGGCCCGCTGGGCCGGCGAAGCGATCAGCGACCGCGCCACCAGCATCCATCTCAGGGTCTTCTGGCTGATCGTGGGGTCGGCTGTGCTGCACATCCTGGCCATCCTCGCCTATCGCCTTCTGCGCGGGCAGAATCTGGTCGGCCCGATGATCACGGGGGATTTGAAATTGCCCCTGCCGTACCAGGGCCGCCGCCCCAGAATGGGCCATCCGGTGTTGGCGGTCGGCCTGTTGGCCGCCGCCGCGGCCACTGTATGGGGGATCACGCGGATCGGCGGCTGAGGCAGCGCGCTCAGCCGCCGCTCACTTCACCGGGCGCGGAACTGCTGGTGGCAGGCGCCGCAGGTGCCGCCCGTCGCCCGCAGCATATCGGTCGAGATGCTGCCCGCCTCTGCTGCCGTCTTCAGCGAGGCCAGTGCGGTGAGCATGTTGACATTCGCCGTCTCGAAGCCGGCGCGGTTGGTTTCGATCGCCGCGAGCGCGCGAGTCTGGCCTTCCTGCGTGCCCTGCGCGACTGGCAAGGTCAGGCTCGCCACCGGGAAGCGCGTCGGGAAGGTTTGGTAGAAAGCGATCTTCTGGTCAATTCGCGCGACCAGCGCGCGGGTATCGCCGCGCGCCTGTATGGTCTGCTGCACGGCCTCCAGCGTCGCCCCCACGGCACGCAAACCGGCGCGACGCTCAGCAATGACATCGGCCTGGGCCACGGTACTGCCGGCAAATCCCAGCGCGAGCAGACCACCAACCGCCAAACACATTCCACGCATAAACCTTGATCCTTTCCGAATGAACACCTCAAGCTTGCAGCCTTGGCCGTGCGGCGCAACCGCCCTCGTTGTGACAGCATGTGACAGTCTGCGCCGCCCTGGCTTGTCGGGCTGCCATGCTTTCGCTATACCGCGCCCCTCACCGGAGCCAACGGAGTGTAGCTCAGCCTGGTAGAGCACTGTGTTCGGGACGCAGGGGCCGGAGGTTCGAATCCTCTCACTCCGACCAAAAGCACCAAGGCGATCAGCGCCCCGTCGGGAAATCCGGCGGGGCGTTTTGATCCGGATATGATGGCAGCAGGCTGCATAGAATTGGCCGCGCCACCGAACATCTTTACATTTCTGTCATCATTTCCGGCGACCGCGGATTTGGCGTGTGCTTTGCACCGCTGGCTTCGATCACCCTGGATCGGAGGCCGAAACCATGCAGCGCCTGTCATTCATCGCCGCAACTGCCTTGCTGGGAGGCATGCTGCTCGCCTCGCAGGCCGCCACAGCACAACGGACCATCGAGAGCGTTGGCCTGACGGTAACGACCACCCCCGCCATCGTCACGGATTACATGTTTCGCGGCATCAGTCAGACACGAAGTGGCCCGGCGCTTCAGGGCACGATCGATGTCGAGCACACATCCGGTTTGTACGTCGGCGCCTTCGTGTCCAACGCGACCTTCCGCAGTACGAATGTGCGTCAGGAAGTCGATGGGAGTTTCGGCTACCGCTTTGCGGTCGGCGACTTGAAGCTCGACTTCGGCGGCACCTATTTCGGCTACCCGGGCTATGAAGCACCTACGGGCGGCTTCGAAGTGGGCTGGTGGGAGGCCACAATCCGCGCCAGCTATGAAATTGCGCCGGTGAAGTTCCTGGGCCAGGTCGCATATTCGCCCAATTTCAGTGGCGAGTCGGGCAATGCGCTCTACGCCGAGATCGGCGTCGACGCGGCACTGGATTTTGGCTTCACCCTGTCCGCCCGCGCCGGCTACCAGTGGATCCAGCGCAACATCGCGCCAGCGAATTGGAATGGCCAGGACGGCAATTTCGGCACGCCGGATTACGCCGTGTTGTCGTTCGGGTTCTCGCGCGAGTTGTTCGCCGGGATCATCGGCAGCGTGACCGGCATCTACAGCACTTTGAGCACGGGTGATTGCTTTGGCGGCGCCCAGATCTGCGGCATGCGTGTCGTTGGCAGCCTGAGCCGGCCGTTCTGATCGCCATTCCGTGGGATAAACCGCTGCTACTGGGGTTTTTCTGCCCCAGCGGTTCAGCCGCGGCCTCTGGCGGCCCAGAACATCAGGGCCTTGGCTGGCCAGACCCATAGCAGCCCCGCCGTGACGAAATAAACGAGTTGCACCGTCCAATGCAGCGCCAGGACATGGTCCGCCAGGATGACCACGACCACCACGTAAAGGGTGAAGCTGAGGATTCCGGCGACCGACGCGATGGCGATACGAGACATATTGGCGATGTGGCGACATTCGGCACTTTCGCCAAGCCCTCTCCCCTCGCGCCATGGGTGTTGCCGCTACCGGATGGTCGGGCGTAGCCTTGTCGCCTGAGGAAGCCATGTCCCGCGGCACCGCCGTGCCCGCGAGGCACGGCTGTGCCATGCGCGCGCTTTCTCGACCCGCCTGATGCCGCGAGACAATGATGACCGAGACCACCAGCCCAGCCGCCCCGTTAGACCTCAAAGCGCATATCCGAGGCATTCCCGATTTCCCGAAGCCGGGCATCCTGTTCTACGACATCTCGACGCTGCTGAAACACGGCCCCGCCTGGCGGGAGGCCATGCGCCGGCTGGCTTCCATCGTCGCACCGCATCGGCCGACCATGCTGGCCGGCATCGAGAGCCGCGGCTTCCTCGTGGCCGCTCCCCTGGCGCTGGAGCTCGGGCTTGGCTTCGTCATGCTACGCAAGCCGCGCAAGCTGCCGGGGCTGACCATCGGGCTCAACTATGCCTTGGAATATGGCACAGACCGGATCGAGATGCAGGCGGACGCCATAGGCCAGGGCGAAAGGGTTGTCCTGCTCGATGACTTGTTGGCAACCGGCGGCACCATGGCGGCGGGCATCAGCCTGCTGCGCCAGGCTGGCGCTGTGGTGCCGATGGCGGGCTGTTTGATCGAACTCACCTTCCTCGGTGGCCGTAAGCGCCTCGACGTCCCGTTCGAGTCGCTGATGGCCTACGATGAGTAGGGCACGCGATCAATTCTCTCGGATCCATCTGATGCCTTGATCGCCCCCGCGTTGCCGCCCCGCCGGCCGAGCCCGGCCCGACGCTGGCGCCGTTCGGCCGCGCGACGCTGGAGGAGCTTCGCCGCGCTGATCGCGGCCTTGCCACCCCGGTAGAATGCACGCCGCAGGCGGCGTATCGCAGATTCGGCGTGCACGCCGGCAGCCCTGCCTGACCGGGGTCACGTCGCCCAGTTCACTCGCAGTGCCACGGTTCTGCCTCATTAGGCCGGCTAGGTGTTTGGACGTTGGAGGGGCGGAGGGATGAATACAACACATCCAACCCGCCGAGCGGTCGCTCGGGGGCTCGTCCAGGCTGCCGCAGCGGCGGCCCTGGTGGGAGCGGCGCGCCCGCTTCTGGCCGCCAGCCCGGTGCCGGAGGCTGCCATCTTGTTGGTGCCCGGCGCAGAGAATGGAGAAGTCGCGCGATTTGCAGGCCACGCCGCCGCCGCCCTGGCGCGTGGCCTCGTTCAAGCGGCGGCGCTGCGGGTTGTCGCCGTCGGCGGCGCGGATGGGATCACGGCGGCGAACCGCTTCGCTTCGTCCACCCCGGCCGATGGCAGGGCCTTGCTGCTGCTGCCGGGCGCTGCGGCGCAGGCGCATCTCGTGGGAGACACCCGCGCGCGGTTCGAGCCTCGCCACTGGCCGGCCGTCTGCGGCAGCGTGCAGCCCGCGATACTGGCAGGTCGAGGGGCACTGGCGGACCAGACGCTGCTGCGCGTGGCCTTGCCAGGGCCTGGCGTCGCCGAAACCGCCGCCCTGTTGGTGCTGGCGTTGCTCGGCCGCCGCTTCCAGCCCGTGTTCACCGCCCAACCCGAGGTGGCCTTGGCCCAGGGCGCAGCCGATGCCCTGGTCATCTGTGGGCCGGGGGTGCACCGGACGGGGGGCTTGGGCGTCTCGGCTTGGTTCAGTTTCGACAGCCAGGATGCCGCACGCGATCCGAGCCTGCCGGACGTGCCCAGTCTCGGCGAAATGCTGGCCGACCGCGTACGGCATGAGGGCGTGATCGCCGCGCGGGCAGGTGGCGCTGCCTTGCGAACCCGAGCCCTGCTGGTGCTTCCCACCTTGACCTCAGCCAATAGGGTCTCGCTCTGGCGCGGCGCGGCCCAGCGCTGGGCCGAGGAGGAGCCGGATGCGCTGGATGGCGGGGCTCGGCGGGTCGGCGGAGCCGGCGCCGCAGCACTGCTCGCCACGCTCTGCCCGCCGCCGGATGTCGCCGTCGCCTATCGCGAGTGGCTGCTGCGGCGCCTGTCGTGGCGCATCGGCTGAGGGCGCGCTGTTCAGCGGACGATGCCAAGGCGCTCCATCAACGTCCAGGTCGGCCCGACAAGCAGGTTGCACGCCAGCGTCCGCACCAGATGGAAGCCCAAAACCAGGGGAACGCCCACTTCCAGCGCCTTTGCGGTGATCGTCATCTCGGGCATGCCGCCAGGCGCCATGCCGAGGATCGCGGCCCCGACCGGCAGACCCGAGACCACGCCGAGTGCCACGCCCAAGGCTGCCAACACCAGCACCATCAGCAGCGTGGACGCTACCGAAACCAGGGCGAGGCGTTTCGAGCTCAGCAGGAAACTCCGGCTCATGCGCTGGCCGAGTGACATGCCCATGCCGATCTGCGCGACATCGATCATCCACAGCGGCACGCCGGAGGGCAGCCGGTCGAAGGCCGAAAGCATAATCACCAGGGCGCAGGGGCCGAGCATCCACGGATTGGCAAATTTCAGCAGATTGATGAGCAGGGCAACGCCCAGCCCCGCCACCAGCAGGAAGCCAAGGCCGGGCAGCCAGACTTCCGGCCGTTCGGCAAAGAAGGCACCGGCACCGCCCCGTGGCGCCAGCCAGGTGATCATTGGCGGCACGACCGCCACGACCACCATCACGCGAATCGTCTGCGCCAGGGACACCGAGGCCACGGACACGCCAGCCCGCTGCGCCAGCACCGCCATGACAATGACGCCGCCGGGCACGGCCGAGAAATAGCCGGTCTTCATGTCGGTTCCGGCCGCCACCGAGAAAAATCGGGCGACAACCGCGCCGACGAGGATGCTGATCACGGCGGCCAGCATCAGCCAGGGCAGTGCCACCGCCAGCGCGGCGATGACCGGCGTGGTGAAGGTCTGACCGAGCCCGAGGCC
>JBBSCP010000007.1:0-32241 GCA_038250135.1 Acetobacterales bacterium
GGATTTGTGACGCGCCGCCTGCGGCTCGGCGTGGCGGGGCTCGGCCGCGCCTTCATGCTGATGCTGCCCACGCTCGCGCATCATGCGCGTGTGCAGCTCGTGGCGGCCTGCGATCCACGGCCCGAGGCGCGGGCGCGCTTCGTCGAAGACTTCGCAGGCCGTGCCTACGAAGATTTCACCGCGCTCTGCGCCGATCCGTATGTCGAGGCGATCTACCTCGCCACGCCGCACCAGTTTCACGCCGCGCAGGTCGTCGAAGCGGCGCGGGCGGGCAAGCACCTACTGGTCGAGAAGCCGATGGCCGTCACGCTGGGCGAAGCGGCAGCGATGGTCGAAGCCGCGACCCGCGCCGGCGTTCACCTCATCATCGGCCACAGCCACGCGCATGACGGGCCGATCCTGCACGCGCGCCGCCTGATTGCGCGCGGCGACCACGGCCCCGTGCGCATGATCACCGCGCTGATGGCGACCGACTTCCTCTACCGCCCGCGCCGGCCAGAGGAGTTGCGCACGGAGGGAGGCGGTGGCGTGGTGTTCAGCCAGGGCGCGCATCAGCTCGACATCATTCGCCTGCTCGGCGGTGGGATGCTGCACAGCATCCGCGCCACGACCGGCATCTGGGACAGCGCGCGCCCGACCGAGGGCGCCTACAATGCGCTGGTGACTTTCGAGAATGGGTGCAGCGCCACGCTGACCTATAGCGGCCACGGCCGTTTCGACAGCGACGAGTTCCTCGGCTGGATCGGCGAGACCGGCACGCGCAAGGATTCCGCCCGGTATGGCGTTGCCCGCGCCGCGCTTGCCGCCACCGAGGATGAGGTCGCGCTGAAGGTGACGCGCACCTACGGCGCGCCCGGCTCCCCGCCCGGCCTGCCGCAAGCCGGCCCGCCCGACTTCCACAACCAGTTCGGCCTGATCCTCGCGCAGTGCGAGCGCGCCGATCTTCGGCCCACCGCCGAGGGCGTGCTGATCTACGCCGACACCGAGCGCCGCTTCGAGCCCACGCCCCTGCCCGACGTGCCGCGCGGCGAGGTGCTCGATGAACTCTGCGCCGCCTTGCTCGATGGCGTGGCACCCCTGCATGATGGCGCCTGGGGGCTCGCGACGCTGGAAGCCGTGCTCGCCCTCTTGCAATCGGCGCGCGAAGCACGCGAGATCAGGCTCAAGCATCAGGTCGCGACGCGCGATCCGTAACGGGGGAAACATGGCGACGCTTCGGATCGAGCCTGCGCAGGACAGCGCTACCGGCCGCTGGTTCCTCGAAATCTACATGCCGGCGGAGGGGGCCTCGCCCTTCGTCACCACCGCGCCGCGCTACGCCTCCGCCGCCGCGGCCGAGCAGGATTTCATCGCCACCATCGCCGCCATCGCGAACCGCGCCCGATGAACGACATTGAAAAACCCATCGCCTCGCCCGAAGGCGGCGTCTGGGGCAGCGACGTGATGGCCGCGATGCTGCGCGCGCTCGGCTATCGTCACGTCACGCTCAATCCCGGGGCGAGTTTCCGCGGGCTGCATGATAGCCTGGTGAACCATCTCGGCAATCGCGATCCGCAGATGTTGCTGTGCCTGCATGAAGGAAATGCGGTCGCCATCGCGCATGGCTACGCGAAGGTGACAGGTGAGCCGATGGCGGTGATCCTGCACAGCAATGTCGGGCTGATGAACGGCACGATGGGCATTTTCAACGCCTGGTGCGATCGCGTGCCGATGCTGGTGATGGGCGCCACCGGCCCGGTGGATGCGCACGCGCGCCGGCCCTGGATCGATTGGCTGCACACCATGTCCGATCAATCCGCGCTGGTCCGTCCCTTCCTGAAATGGGACAACCAGCCCGCGAGCATCCCCGCGGCGATCGAGGCGCTGCTGCGCGCTAACCAGATCACCCGCGCCGCACCCCGCGGTCCCGTCTATGTCAATTTCGATGCGGCGTTGCAGGAGGCTCGGCTTGATTCGATGCCGCCGCTGCCGGAGGTTTCGCGCTACGCGCCGCCCGCGCCCGCAGCACCCAACGCCGCGGCATTGGCCGAGGCGGTCGCCTTGTTGCACGGTGCGGAAACGCCGCTGATCCTCTCCGGCCGGGTCAGCCGCAGCACGGAAGATTGGGTGAGCCGCGTGGCGCTCGCCGAGCATCTGATCGCGCGCGTGCACAGCGATTTCCGCGCGGGTGCCAGCTTCCCCACCGACCACGCGCTGCATGTCGGCGCGCCCGCCACCTTCCTCGGCGCGGAGGCCGCGCAGGCGATCCGCGAGGCCGATGTGATCCTGGCGCTGGACTGGATCGACCTCGCCGGCACGCTGCGCCAGGCTGGCGCGGTGACGGCGCGGATCATCAACGCCTCGATGGATCAGCAACTGCACACTGGGTTCGGCATGGAGCATTTCGGCCTGCCGCCCGTCGATGTGCCGCTCGCCTGCGCGCCCGCCGAGGCCGTGGCCGCGATCGCCGAGGCGCTGGGAGTCGGACCCGGCATCCCGCCAGCGATGCTGCCGGCGCGCGCCGCCATCGCGCCCGTCGCGGCCGACACGCCGCTCGACGTCACCACACTTGCGGCCGCGCTGGGCGAGGCGCTGGCCGACACACCCGTCTGCCTCGTGCGAGTGCCACTCGGCTGGCGCGGCGAGTGCTGGCATTTCCGCCATCCGCTCGACTATCTCGGCGGCGATGGCGGGGCGGGTATCGGCGCGGGGCCGGGCATGCTGATCGGCGCGGCACTGGCCCTCCAGGGCAGTGGGCGCGTGCCGATGGCGGTGCTGGGTGATGGCGACACCATGATGGCGGTGAACGCCTTCTGGACCGCCGCGCATTACCGCATCCCGATGCTCGCCGTGATCAGCAACAACCGCAGCTTCTACAATGACGAGGTGCACCAGGAACGCGTGGCCAAACAGCGCAATCGCCCGGTCGAGAACAAGTGGATCGGCCAGCGCATCGCCGATCCGGACATCGATCTCGCCGCGATGGCGCGCGCACAGGGTCTCACCGGCATCGGCCCGGTGCACACCACCGGCGAGCTCGTGAACGCGCTGCGTGAAGCTGTGGCGCTGGTAAAGGAAGGTGCTTCGGTGTTGATCGATGCCCGGGTGGCGCCGGGCTACAGTCCCGCCATGATGGCGGGGCTGACACGGCATCCGTAACGACGGAGCCATAGACGGAGGAAAGAACCATGCAACGACGTGCCCTTCTCGCGACAGCCGCCACAGCGCTGCTCGCCCGTGCCGCACAGGCTCAGGAGTTTCCGGCGCCCACCTTGAAGATCGTCATCCCCTTCACGCCGGGCGGCAGCAATGACGTGCTGGGACGGCTGATCGCGGAACGTCTCGGCGCGCGTTGGCAAAGGCCCTTCGTCGCCGAGAATCGTCCCGGCGCCGCGGGCAATATCGGCGCCGAGGTCGTGGCCCGTGCTGCGCCAGACGGCGCGACCTGGCTGTTGGCACCGAACCAGATCTTCTGCACCAATCCGCACCTGATACGCAGCTCGTTCGACGCGATGCGCGACCTGACCATCGCCGCGCGCGTGGCGCGCGTGCAGACGCTGCTGGTGGTCCACCCCGACCTGCCGGCGCGCGATGCACGCGAATTCGTCGCCCTGGCGCACGACCGCAAGGGCGCCTTCTCCTACCCTTCCTCAGGCATCGGCAGCTTCCAGCATCTCGGCGTCGCCGGGCTGGTCGGCGAGGACATGGTGCACGTGCCTTATAGCGGTGCCGGCGCGCTGATGCCGGACCTGCTCGCCGGCCGCGTGCACGCCTTCTGCGGTGCGCTGAACAGCCTGTTGCCGCATGTGCGCGCCGGCACCCTGCGTCCCATCGCGGCCATGACGCCAACGCGCGCCGCGCTGCTGCCGGAGGTGCCGAGCATCGTCGAGGCCGGCTTTCCCGGTGCGGTGACCGAGATCTGGGCCAGTGTCGCGATGCCGGCGGCCACGCCGCGCCCGATCGTGACGCAGGTGCACGCCGCGCTCGTGCAACTATTCTCGGACCCGGAAATCGTGACACGTCTGGGCACCCAGGGCATCGAGGTCGCGCTGCAATCGCCCGAGGAGATCACGGCCATCGCGCGTGCCGAATCGGTTGCCACGGGTGAGCTGCTGCGCCGCCTCGGCATCCGGCCGAGCTGATGCCCGCACGCCTCGCCTATTTCCACTCCTGGGTCGATCCCGTGGCCGAGCGGATGCTCGGCGTGGCGCCGGACATCGCGTTGCAGCGCTTGCGCTTCGCCGACCCACGCACCGATCTCGACGCCGCGATGGCGGCCGCGCATGGCTACCAGGCGCTGCCGCGTACCGAACTGCAACCGCCCTGGCTCTGCGACGCCGCCCTGATCGCGCGCGCGCCGAACCTGCTCGCGGCGTGCTCCACCGGCGCGGGGTTTGACGTGATCGATGTCGAGGCCTGCACCGCGGCGGGCGTCATCGTCTGCCACCAATCCGGCACGAACAAGGAAGCCGTGGCGGAGCACGCGCTGGGTTTGATGCTGGCCCTGTCGAAGAAGATGATGCCGGCGGACCGCGCCATGCGCCGCGCCGCGGGGCTCGACCGCTATGCCATGACGGGCAACGACATCCTCGGCAAGACCCTGGGCCTGGTCGGCATCGGCGCCATCGGCACCCGCCTGGCGGAGCTCTGCCGCGGGCTGTTCCGCATGGAGGTGCTGGCCTTCGACCCGCACCTCGATGCCGCCACCATTGCCGCTCGTGGCGCGGAAAAGGTGACGATGGAGGAACTCCTCGGCCGCGCCGATTTCGTCTCCGTGCATTGCCCGCGCGATGCCACCACGCTCGGTCTGATCGGCGCCGCGCAATTCGCGCGCATGAAGCCCAGCGCCTTTTTCATCCAGACCGCGCGTGGCGGCATCCATGATGAGGTGGCGCTGGCGCAGGCGCTCGCGGAGGGGCGGATCGCCGGTGCGGGCGTTGATGTGTTTCTCAAGGAACCGCCGCCGCCCGACCACCCGCTGCTCGCCTTCGACAACGTCATCGCCACGCCCCACACCGCCGGCATCACGCAGGAGGCGCTGCACGAGATGGCGCGCGCCGCCGCCGAGCAGTGGATCGCGATCTTCCATGGCGAGGTGCCGCCGCGCCTGGTGAACCCCGAAGCCTGGCCGCTCTACAGCGTGCGCTTCGCCCGCGCCTTCAACCGCGCGCCGCAGCCGCTGCCCTGAGTACGGCGAGCGGAACCCGGCGAGATTGAGACGCTGGGACCAGCGCAGACCGGTTGCCTGAGGCGCCGAACTGCCGGACCATCAACAGCCGCAGTAGCAGGCCGCCACTCATGGAAGGACCCAGCATGTCACGCCTTCCCACCCACCTTGCGGCCCTCGCCCTGGCGGCGCTGGCGCCAGTGTCGTCGCCGCGCAGCAGCCGACCGTCGTCGCCCGCACCAGCGAGGCCATCGCCATTGTCGAATCGGTGGACCAGCCCGCCCGCGCGGCCGTCATCCGCCTGCCGAGCGGCGACCTCACCACCGTCCGCCCCGGGCCCGAGATGCGCAACTTCGCGCAGCTTCGCCCGGGCTCCGAAGTGGTGGTCACCTACACCGAGGCGCTGGCCGTCGAGATGAGCCGCCCGGGCACGGCGCCTGTCGCCCCCCGCTGCGGCGGGCGCGCGCGCTGTTCGGGTGCGCGTGAAGGTCGACGCCATCGACCTTGGCTTGAACCGCGTCACCTTCACCACGCCGAGCGGCGAGCAGCGCCGTGTGAACGTGCAGCGGCCGGAGATGCGCCGCTTCATCCGCACGCTGCGCGTCGCCGACGAGGTCGATGTGACCTATGCCGAGGTCGCCACCATCACGGTGCGCCCGCCGCGGTAAGCCTCGGCACCGCGGTCGCCTTCAACCGAAGGCGAGCGCTGGCAGCCAGGTTGCGATGCCTGGGAAGAAGCACAGCAGCAAGACACCGAGCAGCAGCGCGATCCAATAGGGCAGCGCGGCCCACGCGGCGTCGCCGAGCTTCACCTCGCCACCTGTGATGCCGACCAGCACGAAAAGATTCATGCCGACGGGCGGCGTCAACATGCCGATCTCGATCATCAGCGTCACCACCACGCCGAGCCAAACCGGATCGAAGCCCACGCCCGTCAACAGAGGAAATACCAGCGGCAGTGTCATGATCATCATCGACAGGCCGTCGAAGAAGCAGCCGAGGATCAGGTAGATCACGACGACCACCAGCAGCAGCACCCATTTCGACAGGCCCCACTGCGCCACCACCTCCAGCATCTGCTGCGGCAGGCCGAGCAGGCTCATCGCCTGCGCCAGCACCAACGCGCCGACGAAGACCATGGCAATGACGGCGAAAGTCCGAACCGTGCCGATCAGCGATTGCCCTACGCCGCGCAGCGTGAGGTCCCCCACCGTAAACCCGAGGATCGCCGCTGCCGCCACGCCAACCCCCGCCGCCTCGGTCGGTGTGGCCAGGCCGGCAAATAGGCTTCCGAGCACGGCCACGATCAGCGCCAGCAAGGGCAGCACCGCGGGCAAGCCGCGCAGCGCCTCGGCGAGCGCCACGCGCTTCTCGGCCGGCGCGATGGCGGGGTTGCGAAGTGCGGCGAAGATGATCCAGCCCATGAAGATCGCCGCCATCATCAGCCCCGGCAGCACGCCGGCGATGAACAGCCGCCCGATCGAGGTATCGGTCAGCGCGCCGTAGATCAGCAGTGACAGCGAAGGTGGAATCAGCAGCCCGAGCGTGCCACCCGCCGCCAGCGTGCCCACCGTCTGCGCGCGGTCATAGCCGCGCGACTTGAGCTCCGGATAGGCGACCGAGCCCACCGCCGCCGCGACCGACATGGAACTGCCCGACACGGCGCCGAAGATGGTGCAGACGGCGATGTTGGTGTGGAGCAAGCCCCCCGGCAGCCGCCCGAAGAAAGGCGCCATGGCGCGATAGACACCGCGCGCGAGGCCCGAGGCCACCAGCAATTCGCCGAGCAGGATGAACAGCGGAATCGCCGTCAGCGTGAACTCGTTCAGCGTGTTCCACACCGTCTGCACGCCGATGCGCGTGGCGCCGCCGGCGAAGAAGTGCAGCAGGGCGAAGCCCGTCAGGCCAAGTGCGGCGCCAAGCACGGCACCCGACAGCACGGTGGCCGTCACCATGCCCAGAAGTACCGACCAGATCACAGATGCGCTGCCTTTTCCTCAGGCGGTGGCCGCAGCGCGACCCAGGCCGCAATCAACGCCGTGAAGCCGAGGCAGGCCGGCATCAGTGCCACCCAGGGGCCGAGCGGCAGCCGCGCCTGCTCGCTCATCAGGCCGAGGCGCCACGTGAAATCCGCGAGCCCGTAGCTCTCCCAGGCAAAGACCAGGCAGAAGGCCACCATGATCGCTTGCCCGATCACCCAGGCGAGGCGTCGCGCGCGTGGTGGCAGGCGTTCCGTCACCAGCGTCACGCGAATGTTGGCGTTGCCCGCCATGGCGAAGGGCAGTGCCAGGAAGGCCAGCGCCGAGAGCAGCAGCCCAGACAATTCCTCCGTGAAGCGGAACGGCGCGGCGACGGCGTAGCGCATCACCACCGCCGCGACGACCAGGCCGAGGATCGCCGCGCAACAGGCTGCCGACAGCGCCAGCAACCCGCGCGACATCAGCAGCAGCGCGCGATCGACCGCCTGCATTCAGTTGGCGCCGAGCGCGCCCTGGATGCGCGTGCGCCAGACCGGCCCCTGGCCGCCGGCCTCGCGCATCAGCGTGTCCCAGGTGGCCAGCGCAGCGGTGCGGATCGCCTGCTGCTCGGCCTCGGTCAGCGTGCCGTGGAAGGTCACGCCCTGGCCACGCAGACGCTCGCGCGCCGCCTCGTCATCCGTGGCATCCTGCGCGAAGCGGGCGCTGCGGGTTTCCATCGCGCTGACCGCCTCGGTGAGGTGCGCGCGGTTCTCGGCCGACAGCGCACGGAAGCGCGCCTGGTGCGCCATCATCACGTAGGGCGTGGGCGGGAAGGCGAAGCCCGTGGAGATGCCGTGCTTCGCCACTTCCTGCAGGCTGACCGTATGCAGGATGCGCGGCGGATACAGCGCGCAATCCACCACGCCGGTCTGCATGGCACTATACAGCTCCTGCTGCGGCACGATCTGGGCTGCGACACCGAGCGCGCGGAAGGTCTCCACCTGCTCGCGCGAGCCGACGCGCAGCTTGACGCGGCGGAGCTCGTCGAGCGTGCGCACCGGGCTACGGCAGAAGATCGAGGCGTCGAGCAGCCCAAGCTGCATGAAGCCGACCGGCTCGATGCTCCAGCGGCGCACACCCTCATTCAGGCTCTGTTGCAGGGCGGGCATGATGCGGGTCAACTCGGCCTCGTTGCGGATCAGGCCGAAGACCAGGATCGAGGACATCGCGGCATCGTCGCGGCCGAGGAAGGGCGACCAGATGAAGCTCATCTCCGGCGTGCCGCCCTGCATGGTGCGCAGGGCGTCGGCGTCGCGCAGGTTCATCGCATTGCCCTCGAAGACGTTGAGGGTGAAGCGGCCGTTCGTGCGCGTGCGCAGATCGGCAGCGAGCTCGCGCACATGCTGGCTTTCGATGCGGGTCGGCGCGTAGCTGTTGTGGAAGCGCCACTCGACGTTCTGGGCGACGGCACTGCCGACCCCAAGCAGCGCCGCGAGGGCGCCGAGGATGATGTTGCGCATGAGGCTGTCTCCGGCTGCGTTACACGGCAAGATAGGCGGAGCATGCGCCGGTTGACAACGGCCGCGCCAAGCCCTGCGATACACCCATGCCAGGACATGTCGATCGCGCGCGCGCCGCGCTGTTGTTGCACGACGCCGCTCTGGAGGCGCTGCTCGTCGTCGCGCCCGAGACCTTCCTCTGGGCCACCGGCGCGCCGGCGGGCGTGGCGGCGGGCTGGCGCCGGCTTGGCGCGGCCATGGCCGTCATCCCCGCCGATCCTGCGCGTCCCGTGGGGGCAGTCGTGAGCGATCTGTTCGCGGCCGGCGCCGAGGCGGCGGGCTGCGCGCCGTTGCACCGCCACGCGATCTGGCCCGAAACCGGCGATCTGCGCGCCTTCCTGCCCTCATCCGAGAGCGCGGCCGCGCTGGTGGCGCGAGCCACGGCGGGGCGACCGCCGGGTTTCGCGCGCCCCGCCACCTTCGACCGTGCGCTGGCGCTCAGCGAATTGCGCGCATTGATCGTGGCGCAGGGTTTTGGTGCGGCACGGATCGGTGTCGAGCTTTCCGCCGTGCCGGCGGCCGATCTGCCGGCCCTGGTCGAAGCGCTGGCGCCTGCGCAGATCGTCGATGCCAGCGCCAAGGTCGAGCAACTGCGCGCGCATAAATCCGCGGCCGAGATCGCGCTGCTGCGCGAAGCTGGCGCGATCACCGAGGCCGCCTTCGCCGCGCTGATTCCCGACATTCGCGAAGGTGCCACGCGCGCGGCGCTCGGCCGACGCTTCTTCGACCTGGTGCAGGAAAAAGCTGGCGGCAGGACGGGCGTGACGGCGTGGGAGTATGTCGGCTTCGGCACCTCGCCCTGGTCGAGCGTGGGCACGCTCGCGCGCGGCGATGTGGTGAAGGTGGATGTCGGCGCCGTGGTCGGGGGCTATTCCGCCGATCTCGCGCGGACCTTCACCGCCGGCCCGGCCTCACGCCGCGCGCGCGAGATCCATGATGCGTTGCGGGCGGGATTCGAGATGGGGCGCGGGATGTTCAGGCCGGGCGTGCGCCTTGCGGCGATTCACGCGGCCTGCAGCGGCGCGGTGCATGCGGCGGGCTTCCCGAGCTATGCGCGCGGCCATTTCGGCCATGGCCTCGGCGCCTCCATCTGGTCGGAGGAGTGGCCCTATACCGCCGCCGACAGCGACGTGGTGCTGGAGCCTGGCATGGTGATGGCCTTCGAAATGCCCTGGTACCTCGACGGAATCGGCGGTTTCATCGTCGAGGACATGCTGCTGATCACCGAGGATGGCGCCGAGACGCTTGCCGGTACGGGCCTGCCGCGCGAGCTTGTCGAACTCAGTTGAGCGCATCGCGGATCGAGAGGTCGAGGCAGCGCGAGATGTCGTGCAGTTCCTGGCGCGGCGTCGCATGGGCGCTGCGCAGGCGCAGTACGTTGCGCAGCCCGTTCTTGTCGATGCGCAGATCGCGCAACAGCCCGTGCGCGGGGTCGAGCAGCGCGGCGGTGGCGCGGGTGGCAACGGGCAGCGGCTTGTTGGCGCGGGCGCTCAGCGTGGCGGCGGCCTTCTCGCGATGCGTGGCGAGCCAGGCAACGAGCGGCGTGTTCAGCAGCGTCGCCGCCTGCGCGCCGTCGAGCAGCGCGGCGAGGCGCTGCGCCCCGCCGCCGACCGCGACCCATTCGACGGAGTCCGCGAGCCCTTCACGGCCCAGGATCTCCCGCAGCACGAAGGCGCAGCCCGTGGTCATCGCATCGACGGAAACGCAGCGGCCGCGCAGTTCGGCGAGGGTGCCGAATTCCGCCGCGGCCATCACGTTCAGCATCCCGTCATCGACGCCAAACAGCGCCACGAAATCGGCGGGGCCGGCGAGCTTTGCCTCACCCTGCCCTTCGTCATAGGCGACGATATTGTCCACCGAGGTAAACGCGAGGTCGAAGTGTCCGTCATACAGATCGCGCGCCATCGCACGCGAATTCGGCGTGAGCTCCAGCACCAGATCGACGCTGTGCTCGGCAAAGATGCCCTGGGCCTGTCCGGCCCAGAGCGGCAGGTTGGAGGCGCCGGCGAAAGCCACAACGTTCAGCTTCACCGGCGCCACGCCGATCAATCCGCGAACTGGCCGGCGGCTAGCAGCACTGGGCGCCACCGCTCGATCTCGGCGGCGAGGTGCGCGCGATGCACGGCCGGATCCTGGCGCGAGACGGGCTCGGGCGGGCTGCCGAGCTCGTTCATGCGGGCGACGACGCGCGCATCGGCCAGCGCGGCCTTCATCGCCGTGTTGAGCCGTGTGACGATGGCGGCGGAGGTGCCGCGCGGCGCGTAGATGCCGTGCCAGATGGCGATCTCGAAGCCCGGCATGCCGGCCTGGCCTGCCGTGGGGATGCCTGGCAGCTGCGCCATCGGCTCGGCCGTGGTGACGGCGAGGCCGCGCACCCGCCCGCTGGTGACGAAGGGGGTGGCGGAGGTCGTCTGGTCGCAATAGATGTCGAGCCGGTCGGCCATCAGTTCGGGATAGATCGGGCCGGAGCCGGTGTAGGACACGCTGGTCACTCGCACGCCGAGGCTCGCCTGGAACAGCGTGCCGCAAAGGTGGCTGGCCGAGCCGAGGCCGGCATTGGCGAGGTTCACCGCCTCGCCACGCGCGCGCACCATGGCGATCATCTCGGCGAAATTCTGCACCGGCAGGCCGGGGCGGGCGAGCCAGACCATCGGCGTGGCGGTGACGAGGCCGATCGTCTCGAACGCCGTCAGCGGGTCGTAGGGCAGGCGGCGATACAGCGTCGGCGCGGTGGAAATGCCGATGTTGTGCAGCAGGATCGTGTAGCCATCTGGCGCGGCCTGCGCGACGCGGTTGGTTCCGGTGGTGCCGCCGGCGCCGCCGACATTCTGCACCAGTACGTTCTGGCCGAGCTCGCGGCCCATCGCTTCGGCCACCATGCGGCCGACGACGTCGGTCGGCCCGCCGGGAGCGAAGGGGATCACCATGGTGATGGAGCGCTCGGGCCAGGATTGCGCCTGCGCGCCGCCGGCGATCAGTGGCGCGGCAATGGCCACACCGAGCAGCGCGCGTCGCATGAGGGTAAGGCTCATTATTCGTTGTCCTCCGTTGATGTGAAGCGAATTTGTCAGCGCCCGCCGCCGATGTCCACCAGCGATCCGGTCATGTAGGAGGCGGCGGGCGAAAGCAGGTAGGTGACGAGGCCCGCCACCTCCTCAGGCTCGCCGGGGCGGCCGAGCGCGATGGCGGCGGTCATGGTGTTGAGGCGATCGGCGCCGGCCCGCGCCTCATGGCTTTCGGTGCGGATCACGCCGGGCCGCACGCAGCACACGCGAATGCCCAGCTTGCCGACTTCGTTGGCGAGGCCAGCAGTGAAGCCATCCACCGCGCCCTTCGCCGCTGCATACATCACGCGCCCCGGCTGCCCGCCGAGCACGCTGGCGCGCGAGCCGATGTTCACGATCACGCCGCCCGCACCACCGCGATCGGTGGCCATGCGGCGCACCGCCTCACGCGAACAAAACACCGTGGTGCGCAGGTTGCCGTCCATCATGCGGTCGTAGTCGGCCACCGTGATGTCGGCGATCTTCGCCTCGGCGCTGCCGCCGGCATTGTTCACCAGGCCAAGCAGGGGACCCATCGCATCGGCGGCCTCGAACAGGGCGGCGATGCCCACTTCGGACTGCACATCCGCCTGGATCGCCCGCGCTGTGCCGCCCGTGGCGGCAATGGCCGCGACGGTGGCGTGGGCACTCGCTTCGTCGCGCGCATAGTTCACCGCGACGTGCCAGCCATCCGCCGCGGCAGCCTTGGCGATGGCTGCACCGATGCCCCGCCCGGCGCCGGTGACAACCAGAACGCCATGCGTTCCGGGCGACCGATTCAGACCTTCGCGCCGTTCGGCGCTTCGGTCATCGGGCGCCATCATCGGCTCCATCCGCCGACCTTCGACAGTTCGATGCGCGCCTCGGCGGCGGTCATCGGCTCGGCGCCCAGTTCGCGCAGCAGCCGCACCGCACGCTCGACGAGAATAGTGTTGCTGACGGCCAACTCGCCCTTGTTCAGGTAGATGTTGTCCTCGAGGCCGACGCGCACATGCCCGCCCAGCAGCCAGGCCTGCATCAGCATGGGAAACTCCATTCGCCCGATGGCGAAGGCGGCCCAGGGGTTGCCGGCGGGGATGATGGAACGTGCGTAGGCCAGCGTCTCGGGATTCCAGTCGAAGCCCCAACGAATGCCCATGCACACCTGGAACAGGCAGGGGCCTTTCAGCACGCCCTGTTCCATCAGGTGCTTCGCCAAGCCGATATCGCCGGAATCGAAGACTTCGAGTTCGGGAATGGTGCCGACGGAATAGATCAGCTCCGCCATGCGTGTGACCGACCAGGGCGCGTTGATCACCACCCCGGCGCCCGACCACATCGTGTTGAGGTCCAGCGTCGCGATCTCGGGCTTCAGCGCGACGATGTGCGACACGCGTGCCTCGGGCGGCAGCAGCGTGCTGCCGGGCGCGGCGTTGCGTGGGTTGTCGCGATCCGGCACGAAGCGCCCGCCCGGGCCGGTGGTGAGGTTGATCACCACATCGGTCCCCGACGAACGGATGCGATCGACGGCTTCCTTGTACAGGTCGAGCGACATCGAAGGCTTGCCGGTCTCCGGGTCGCGCACATGCAGATGTGCCACCGCAGCGCCGGCCTTTGCGGCCTCGATCGCGGCATTGGCGATTTGTTCGGGCGTGATCGGCAGGTGGGGCGTCTGCTCCGGCGTCGTGATGTTGCCCGTCACCGCGCAGGTGAGCATGTATTTGCGCTTCATGCGCTGGGTGCTCCGAAGGCGGGCTTGCCGCGTGTGATGTCGAGAAATCGCGTGATCAGCACACGCTGGAACAGCCCGTGCCTCGAGAACGGATCACCGGCCGAGAAGGCCTCCGCCGCCGCGCGATCCGGCACATCGACGATGAAGACGCTGCCGATGCGCGTATCGCCATCATCGGCCACCATCGGCCCGGCGAGCTTGATATCCGCGGGGCTCGCCTGAAGATAGGCGCGATGCGCGTCGTAATGCGCGTCACGGATCGCCTGGCCGTCGGGCCTTTGGGTGCAGTGAATGAGGAACAGCATCAGACCGACTCCAGCTTCAGGATGCGGAATTCATACGTGAGCCGCGCCGGCTCGCCCTCACGCTTCGAGGCTTCCCAATCGGTGACCAGGCTCGCCTTCACGCCGAACACCGCGTCATCGTACAGATACGGGTCGCCATCCTTGAAGATGTGCGTGATGAGGTCGCGATAGCCGTCTTTCTTGATCCAGAAATGCACATGCGCCGGGCGCATCGGCCCGCGCCCCATCGCCGCGAGCACGCGCCCCACCGGCCCGTCATGCGGCACCGGATAGGCGGCGGGCACCACGGTCGGGAAGGCCACGATGCCGTTGGCATCGGTGCGGAAACGCCCGCGCATGTTGTGTGCCTCGCCGAGCTGGCTGTCGTAGAAGCCTTCCGGCGAGGTGTGCCAGGCATCGACCTGTGCGCCCTCGATCGGCGCGCCCTGCTCGTCCAGCACGCGGACCTCGACGTCGAGCGGTTCACCCGCCACGCCGGGCGACATGTGCTGGCCATTTGCCATCACGGGCGGGTTCTCTCGGTGGAAGGGGCCGAGCACGGTCGTTTCGCTCACGCTCGCATGGGTGCGATGCGCGATGGCATCGACGAGCATCGACACGCCAAGAATGTCCGACAGCAGGATCGCCTCCTGCCGCTTGTCGTCGCACCAGCGGCCGAGCTCAGTGAAGAAGGCGACGCCCTGCTCCCATTCCTCTGGCGTCAGTTCCACCTCGCGCACGAAATCATGCACATGCGTGATGAGGCCGGTCATGAGTTCGCGGATGCGCGGCGTCGCGTCGGGCGCGATGCGGCCGAGCACGGCCTCGGTAAGGTTCTCGCTGGTGTAGGTGATGTGGCCGTCGGCCATCGTCGTCTCCTCCCTGATTTCAGCGCTTGGTGATGATGATGTCGTTTTGCGTCATCGCATGGTGATGACGACGCGCCCGCGCGTGCCACGCGAGACGCTGGCATAGGCTGCCGCACCCTGCGCCAGCGGATGCGCCTCGGCGATCACGGGGGCGGGGTAGGTGCCGGTCTCGAAGCCCGGGCGCAGCGCCTCCATGATCGGCGCGCAATCCGCGGCGCCGCGCTTGAGGCTGTCCACGCCAAAGATGCGGCATTCGCGGCGATAGAAGGGGATCAGCTCGAACCTCACCTGCTCGCCCGGCGTGCCGGCGATGACGATCATGCGGCCACGCAAGGCGAGTGCGCCGAGCGCGGCTTCCGTGAGATCCGGCCGGCCAACACAATCATACACCACATCCACGCCGCGCCCGCCGGTCAGCGCGTTCACCTGTGCGGCGAGGTCGCCGGCCTCGAGGTCGATGAAATCCGGTTGCGCGTGCCGGGCCGGGCTATCCGCCGGTGCCGTGCCGCGACACGCGGCGATAACTCGGGAAAGCTTGCCACGACCGATGCCGCAGGCCGCGCCGCCGACGCCGCCCGTGGCGCCGATCACCAGCAACGTCTCCCCGGCAGCAAGCTGGGCTTCGTCGAGCCCGATCCAGGCGGTGACATAGTTCACGCCTACGGCGGCCGCCTGTTCGAAGCTGAGGTTGGCGGGCTTGCGGCGGAGCGCTTCGAGCGGCACGCGCAGGTAGCGCGCATGGCTGCCGTCACGCAAATAGCCTTGGTCGCCGCCGGTGCCCCAGACCTCGGCACCCAGCCACTCGGCCGGGCCGGCCACGACCACGCCGGCATAGTCGCGCCCGGGCGTGCGCGGCGGCACGGTCTGGCGCATGCGTCCGGCGACATTCTTGACGTCCGAGGGGTTCACCGAGGCCGCCTGCACCGCCACCAGCGCCTCACGAGAATCCGTTTCCCCATACGGCATCTCGGCCAGATGCAGCACCTCTGGCCCGCCGAAGGCGTCGAAGCGCAGCGCATGGGCGCGCAACGGCAGGCTTGGTAGCGCGGGCGCAGCCAGCGGCGCGTCGGGCATGGGAGCGGGTCCTTTCTCTCTCTTGTTGAGGCGGCATAGGCGCGGCGGGTGGCGACGGTCAAGCGATTTCTGCAATCGATTGCATTGGAGGCAGCGCCGGAAAGCGGGTAGGGTGCCCACCATGTCGAATCGCCGCCACCTCCGCCCCGCCGAAGCGCCCCGCGCCACCATTGCCGATGTCGCGCGGCTGGCCGGGGTGCATGCCTCCACCGTCTCCCGCGCCCTGAACCCCGCCACGAGCGGCATGGTAACGCGAGCCGTGGCGTTACGTGTCACCGCGGCGGCGGACAGCCTGGGCTGGCGGCCCTCCGCCCTGGCGGCGGGGCTGCGCACTCGGCGCAGCCGCACCATCGGCATCCTGGTGCCGGACCTCGTGAACCCGATTTTCCCGCCCATCGTTCGCGCGGCGGAGACACTGCTGGCCGCGCAAGGCTACGCCACCCTCGTTGCAAATACCGACAATGATCCGGCGCGAGAAACCCTGCTGATCGAGCGCATGGCCACGCACTTGGTGGATGGGCTGATGCTGGCCTCGGCGGCCGAAGGGACAAGCGCGCTCGAGCTTTGCGCGCGGCTTGGCATTCCGGCGGTGCTGATCAACCGGCGGTTGCCTGGTGCTGCGGCCTCGGCGGTGACGAATGACGACCGGTACGGGATCGGCCTCGTCGTGGCGCATCTGGTAAAGCTCGGCCATCGGCGGATCGCGCATCTGGCGGGGCCGCCGGGGGTCTCCACGGCGAACGACCGGCGCAGTGGCTTCCGCGCGGCGCTGAAGGCGGCGGGGCTCGACCCGGCGAGTGCGCCGATCCAGGCTGCGCGCGCCTACGCGATCGAAGCGGGGCGGGAGGCGATGGCGGCGCTGCTGGCCGGCGGCGCGCCCTTCACCGCCGTGGTGGCAGCGAACGACATGCTCTGCCTTGGCGCCTATGACGCGCTGGCAGCGGCGGGGCTGCGCGTGGGGGTGGACATCTCGGTGACCGGCTTCAACGACATGCCGTTCGTGGACCGGATTCACCCGGGCCTGACCACGGTGCGCATCCAGCACGCCGCGATGGGGCGGGAGGCGGCGGGCCTGCTGCTGGCCGAGATCGCGGCCCCGGATGCGCCGCGACAGGACCTTCGCCTGGTGCCGGAGCTCATCATCCGCGCCTCGACTCGGGCGCCACCCACAAAGAGTTGATCGCGCGGCAGTATGGCTCGCGAGCCCTCCGCCTAGATCACGTAAACGTGATATGGTGTCGATTTGACTCGATTTACGTCAAGTGAGTATTTTTTGATACAATTCCTGGTGCTGTGGCGGATAAAATTCCTTCACTTCGAGCGAACTGGACGGAGATTTGTCGCGCTCAACGTTCCATTTCGCGGAAGCGCTCAATCAGACGGCAGGTATGAACGCTTGGCTTACAACCTGTGATATGTTTTCGTGCAGGTGTTACTGCGCTAATGGTTTTTCACCTTATTGATCAACGGAACTCCAATGTCCCAGGTTCGGCGCCCGAAGTCGGAGTTTCTGGGGCTGCATGATCCCTATGCGGACATGCCGGCCTCACCATCCGCCCGGCCATCGCGCCGTCTTGACCCGCCCATCCTGGACAAGGAGAAAGGCGAGGAACTGATCCGTGCAGGCGCCTCCCTGCTGGTGATCGTTGTGCTCATCGGCGTGGCCGTCACCGCCCTGTACTGAGCCTCACCCGCCGCGCCAAGAATGGGGATGATGAGCGAAGCGTCTTCGCAACCGCGATTTTTCGATGCCCGCGGCAACATCTACGCCGTCATCGCCCCCGCCGCCCTCGCCCGTTTCGGTGTGCCCGAAACGGCCGAGGCCGCGGCACGAACCCATGAAACCTGGGCGCACGCCGTGGTGGAGGCGTTGTGCGGCTGGCCGGAAGGCCCGCCTGCCGGCGCCAAGCCGTACCGCTCCGACGGTCTGCTCATCGGCCCCTTCCAGTCGGCACCCCCCTTCGACCTGCTGATCCTCAACACCGATGGAACATTGGCCGAGCGCAGCGGCAATGGCCTGACCATCTTCGCCACCGCCCAGGCCGAGGACGGGCTGCTGCCGCCCGCGATGCCCGTCACGCTTCGCGTCCACCACGCCGGCACCACGCCGAGCCCCGCCGCCGTCACCGTCGCCCGCGGCCAGGACGGCGCAGAGTCCGGCATCTGGCTGGAACTTGGCCAGCCCGAATTTGGCCCTGAGGCCGTGGCGGCCCGCCCCGGGTGCGTCATCCCCTGCGCCGAGAGCCCTGCCTTCACCATCCTGCGCCTCGCTGTGCTGAATCCGCGCTGGCAGCGCACGGTTTTCGTGCGCATCGGCAATCCCCACGCCGTCACCTTCCTGGCCGAGGAAGCGCTGCTGCCGAGCATGGCGGACCTTCGCGCCCCTGCCCTGCACGCAGCGCTCACCCGCATCGCCTTCGCGTCCGGCAGCCAGGGCGAGGGCGACCCCTGCCTGGCGGGAATCAACCTGCAATGGGCGGCGCTGCGCCCGGATGGCAGCCTCGCCGCGCGCATTTTCGAACGCGGGGAGGGCCCGACGGATTCCTCCGGCACCAGCGCCACCGCGGTGGCCAGCGCGGCGCGGCGGCTTGACCTCGTCACCGGGCCGCGCGTGCTGGTGCACATGCCGGGCGGCACGGCGCCGATCGATTTTTCCGAGGACGGCACGGTGCGGCTGTTCGGGACGGCCCGCCCCCTGCCATGATCGACACCCCCGGCTGGGGCATCGCGCTGCGCCTCGGGGCCACGTTAGCGCTGGCGGCAGCGGAGGCACGGGTCGGGCAGATCGTGTTCCACCGCAGCGCCTGGGCGCTGGCACCGGTGCTTCTGTATCTCGGCCTTCGCCGGCCCCGCGCTGGCGACCGGCACACTGATCGGCGTCGGCGCCGGGCTGCTGAACGCGGCCACCACCATCGCCGCCAAGGTTGAGGTGAAGCGCCCGACAGGCGCGCAGTGAGGTGCCCGGCGATGCCGGCATTCTGCCCGTGCAGGTCGAGGATGTGATAGGCCGCGAGCAACTCGCGCCGCAGGAGGGTCTCGGGGCTCATGCACTCACCAAGGCAGGGATGCGGTTGCCGCCTTCCGTGACACGCAAACAGGCGGCGAGATGGTCCTCGCGCACGGCCTCGAGCGGCGGTGTCTCCTTCTGGCAGCGCGGCACTGCCACAGGGCAGCGACTCGCAAAACTGCAGCCGGGCGGCAGGTTGATCGGCGAGGGGATCTCGCCCTGCAGCACATGGCGGCGCAGCACGGCGGTTGGGTCCGCTGGCAGATGCGCAGACATCAGCGCCTGAGAATAGGGGTGTACCGGATCGGCGAAGACCTGCGCGGCGGGCGCGTATTCCACCACGCTCCCGAGGTACAGCACGAGAATGCGATCGCTGATCAGCTTCACCGTGCCGAGATCGTGGCTGATGAACATCATCGCCGCCCCCGTCTCGGCCTTCAGCTCCGCCAGCAGATCGAGAATGCCGGCGCGTACGGATAAGTCGAGCGAGCTGGTGGGCTCATCAAGCACGATCAGCTTCGGGCTGGTGGCGATGGCGCGCGCGATGCAGACGCGCTGCAACTGACCGCCGGAGAGCTCCGCCGGGAAGCGAGCCAGCAATTCGCCCGTCAGGCGCACGCGCCGCGCCAGCGCCTCCGCCTGGTCGCGGCGCTCGGCGGCGGAGAGTTTCGTGTGCAGCTTCAGCGGCTCGGCGATCAGCTCGCCGATGCGGATGCGCGGGTTCAGCGCGCTCCAGGGGTCCTGGAATACCATCTGCATCTCGGCGCGCAGCGGCCGGCAGGCGGATTCCGGCAGCGCAGTGATGTCTCGCCCGCGGAAACGCACGATGCCCGCGGTCGGCTGCACCAGGCGGATTGCCGCGCGACCGATGGTCGATTTGCCGGAACCGCTCTCGCCCACCACGCCGAGCGTCTCGCCTTCACGGATGGTGAAGCTGACGCGGTTCACCGCATGCACGGTAGCGCCGCGTCCCGCGGGAAAGTGCTTGACCAGACCTTCAACTTGCAAAACCGGCGCGCTCACTGGTGGACCTTCGGGCTGGCGGACACGTAGCCGCGAAGTGGCGCCGCGTCTGCCAGCACGAGCCCGTGCCGTGACGGCCCAGTGCCGCTGGCAAGGTCGTCCACCGCATCGAAGGCCAACATACTGCCGATGGCCTGATCAAGATGCTGGCCCACCTCAAGCGCATCGCACGACCCGCCGAACTGCCGGTCGCCATCGACGTCTGCACCGTCACCTGCTTCGCCGACAACTCCCGATACGCATGCGCGAGGGCCGCAGCCCTCCACAACGCCGCTGAGAAAATCGATGCCTGACAACATCAGCGCGTGATGACCGGAAGTGCGAAGGCACCGGCCGGCTGAATCACGCGATCGACCGAAAGGCTGGAGAGGGATGCGTGAACGAGCGTGAACGCATCCCGCCCTAAGATGGAGACAGGGCGTCTCATGCTTCCTCCTCCTCGCCGAGATAGGCGGCGATGACGTGGCGGTCGTTGCGTATCTGATCGGGTGGCCCCTCGGCGATCTTCTTGCCATGGTCAAGTACGACGACATGGTCGGAGATGCGCATGACGATGCCCATGTCGTGCTCGATCAGCAGCACCGAGGTGGGCGCGGGCGCCGCGGAGCGCCCATCGCGGATCGCCAGCAGCAGTTCCGACAGCTCATCCGATTCACGCGGGTTGAGCCCCGCCGCGGGCTCATCGAGGCAGAGCAGTTGCGGCCCCGTACACATCGCACGCGCGATCTCAAGCCGTCGTTGCGCGCCATAGGGCAGCGCGCCGGCGGGATCATCGGCGCGCTCCAGCAGCCCGATGGCGCGCAGCCAATCCGTGGCGCGCGCGATGGCCGCTGCCTCGGCACGCCGGTAGCCGCCAAGCCCGAGCAGTGCGCCGATGCCGAAGCCCGTCGCAGCGTTCAGCACGAGATGCTGTGCCACCAACAGGTTTTCCAACACTGTCATACCCTGGAACAGCCGGATGTTCTGAAAGGTGCGCGCCACGCCGGCCCGCGCGATCAAGTGATCCTTCAAGGTTTCGAGTTGCGCCCTGCTGCGATCGGCGCGCGTCAGGCGCAACGAGCCGCCGGTCGGTCGGTAGAAGCCGGTGATGCAGTTGAACACCGTCGTCTTGCCCGCGCCGTTTGGCCCGATCAACGCCGTGATCGCGCCACTCTGCGCGGCGAAGGAAACCGCATCGACGGCCAACAGGCCTCCGAACCGCATCGTCAGCCCCTCGACGCTGAGGATCGGCGCGCTCATCCGCGGCCCTCCCCCACACGGTCAGCGCCGCCCGCGCGGTGCGTGCCCAGCACCACCGACGGCGTGCGGCTGCCCACCAGCCCGCGCGGGCGCACCACCATGATCACCACCATCGCCCCGCCGAACACCAGCATCCGCCATTCCTCGAGGTCGCGGAACAACTCGAAGCCGCCGATCATTACGAGGGCGGCGACAGCGACGCCGATCTGGCTGCCGAGCCCGCCGAGCACGACGATGGCGAGGATGATGGCACTTTCGATGAAGGTGAAGCTCTCGGGGCTGATGAAGCCCTGGCGCGTGGCGAAGAAAGCGCCGGCGACGCCACCGAACATGGCGCCCAGAGCGAAGGCCGTCAGCTTCGTGTTCGTCACGTTGACGCCGAGCGCGCGGCAGGCGATTTCATCCTCGCGCAGCGCCTCCCATGCGCGGCCGATGGGCTGGCGGCGGATGCGCACGCTGACCCAGTTCGTCAGCAGCGCCAGCGCCAGGATCAGGTAATACAGGAAGATCACACGATGCACGGGATTGGGTTCGATCCCGAAGAATCCTGCGAAGCTGTTCGGGTCGCCCGACATGTTGAAGGGCAGGCCGAAGAAGGAGGGGCGCGGGATGCCGCCGATGCCGTTCGGCCCGCCGGTCAGCTCCACCCAGTTCAGCAGCACGATGCGGATGATCTCGCCGAAGGCCAACGTGACGATGGCGAGATAATCGCCGCGCAGCCGCAGCACCGGAAAGCCGAGCAGGACGCCCCAGAAGGCCGCGAGGATGCCCGCCAGCGGCAGGCACACCCAGAACGACAGCCCGAAATACTGCGCCAGCAATGCGTAGGAATAGGCGCCGACCGCATAGAAGGCGACGTAGCCGAGGTCGAGCAGCCCCGCGAGGCCGACAACGATGTTCAGCCCCCAGCCAAGCATCACATAAGTCAGGACGAGGATGCCGAGGTCGAGCTCGTAGCGCCCGATGCCGGGAACCATCGGCAGCACCAGCGCCGCGCTGAGCAGCGCTGGGGCGAAGACGATGGCCGCCTTGGCGCCCAGCTTGCCGAGCGCCAGCGACGGCGGCCTCACCTCCCGCAGATTCCACAGCGACAGGATCAGCCGCCCCACGAAGACCAGCGCGCAGAGCCCCGCCACCTCCGGCCAACGCGTGCGCAGGAACAACGCGCCAGTGGGCGAAACATCGGTGCGCAAGCCCACCATCAGCACGAACAGGCCGAAAGCCACCGCCGTCGCGATCAGCGCCTCGCGGGCCGCACCGACGATTCGGGCGTTCATACCTTCTCGACCTCCTGCCGCCCGAGCAGCCCGGTCGGCAGGAAGATCAGCACCAGCACCAGGATCGAGAAAGCTGCGACATCCTTGTACTGGACGCTGAAATAGGCGGACCAGAAGGTCTCGATCAGCCCGATCAACAGCCCGCCCAGCACCGCGCCCGGCAGCGATCCGATGCCGCCCAACACGGCGGCCGTGAAGGCCTTCACCCCCGCGAGGAAGCCGATGTAGAAATCGATGACGCCGTAACGGAACAGGTAAAGCGTGCCCGCCACCGCCGCCAGCGCCGCGCCGATGACGAAGGTCAGGCTGATGGTGCGGTCGGTGTCGATGCCGAGCAGCGAGGCCATGCGCCGGTCCTGCTCACAGGCGCGCATCGCGCGGCCCAGCGAGGTCTTGGTCACCAGCCAGGTGAAGATCGCCAGCACCGTCAGCGTCGAGCCGATGATGAGCATCTGCATGTTGGAAAGCTGCACAACGAAGTTGCCCTCGCGCATGATCTCGATGCCGCCGGTGACGAGGGGTTCCGTCGGCTTCACGCGGGCGCCTTGGCTGACCTGCACGAAATTCTGCAGCACGATCGACATGCCGATCGCGGAGATGAGCGGCGCCAGGCGAAAACTGCCACGCAAGGGCCGATAGGCGATTCGCTCCACGCTCCAGCCATAGAGCGCGGTGAAGGCCATGGAGATCGCCAGCACCAGCAGCAGCGCCGCGGGGCCGTCCATCAACCCACCCGACATCAGCAAGACGACGGAGATCAGCGCGATGAAGGCGCCCACCATGAACACGTCGCCATGGGCGAAGTTGATCATGCCGATGATGCCATAGACCATGGTGTAGCCCACCGCGATCAGGCCGTAGATCATGCCAAGGCTGACGCCGTTGATCAGCTGTTGCAGCGCATAGGCCACGCGCCATCCCCCGTTGATTCATGTGCCGTCTCATTCGCGACACTCGGGGAATCCGCCGCGCCGCGCAAGCGGATCAGGATTCCGCGTCGTCGTCCGGGGCGGGCTCGGCGGGGATGGCGTAGTCGCCTTGCAGCCAGCGGCCGAGATCGACCTGCTGGCAACGCTCCGAACAGAAGGCGGCGCGCGGTTGCAGAATCGGCTGGCGGCAGATCGGGCAGCGGCGGAGTTTGGGTGGCGCGGGCTTGGTCATGCGGGCTCCAGTACTTCGCGGCCCGGGGCCAGCCGCGGATCGGCGCGCAGCACCAGGGCCCGGCCGGCACCAGCAGCGTGGTCCGCCAGCGCGCCGGAGAGCGCTTCGAGCGCGGCCAACACCGCGGGATGCGCCCGCAGCGCCAGCGCCTGGCCCGGCATCGCCGCGACCTCGTGCATCGCCCGGCGCAGCGCGGCAAGGCCGTGGGTGAGCGGCGAGGCGGGCAGGCCCAGCACCTCATGCAGCGCGGGGTGGATGCGTGGCCGCACCACCTCCATCAGGCCAAGTCGCGTGAGGCCGAGCAGGCGTGGCCCCAAGGGGTCCCCTGCCAGCGCTGCGGCAAACGGTTCTTCCAGCGCGGCACGCTGTTTCGGCGCGAGACCGGCAAGGTCGAGCAGGATGGCGCCGCCGATGTTGCGCAGCCGGATCTGTCGCGCCGCCTCGACCACCGCCAACTTGTTCACCGCGAGCGTCCCCTGCACGTCGCGCGCGCCGGCGCGGCTGCCGGAATCGACGTCGATGGCGGTGAGCGCCGGCGTCGGGTGGATCAACAGGCGCCCGCCGCCAGGCAGCGGGGCCTCGGGCTCGGTGAGCGCGGCGAACTCCTCCTCCAGCGCGGCGTCGAAGGCGCGCGGCACCAAATGAACCCGCGCTGCGCCGACCTCACGCGAGAGGCGCGCGGCCAGCGTTGCGCTGTCGGTGAGCAGCTGCGCCCGGGGCGCGCGGCGCGCAAGGCGCAGCGCGGCATCGGGGCCGCGGGCGATGAGGCCAAGCTTCTCGCCGGCCCCAAGCTGCTCGCCGGCCCCGGGCTTCTCGCTGGCCCCGGGCTTCTCGCTGGCCTGGGCGCGCTCGGCGGCGCTGAGCTTCGCGGTGACGCGCGGGCCCTTGCCGCCAAGGGCCGCGCGCGTGATCCGCACAGGAAGCAATTGCCCCTCCTGCACCGCGCGGGCAATGGGAAGGCGGGTTTCGCCGGCCTCGCTCTCGGCGAGAAAGGCGGTGGTGCCGTCGCCGAGCAGCAGGAACGCACCGCTCATCGGCGGGGAGACGGCGCTGACCCGCGCCAAGTGCAGGTCGCCGACGCCATCGGGGCGCGCAGGGCGTTCGACCACGACTTCAAGCAACACATCGTCGCGCAGCCAGGCGATACGGTGCTCTCCGGGCGACGCCGAAACGCGCAATTCTTCGGTCACGGCTTGAGCCAGCCGGAGCCTCGCAGCAACTGCGCCGTCTCGAACAGCGGCAGGCCGACCACGTTGGAGTGACTGCCCGACAGGAACCGCACCCAGGCCTCGGCGCGCTTTTGAATCTGGTAGCCACCTGCCACGCCCTGCCACTCGCCGCTGTCGAGATGCGCCTCGATCTGGCCCGGCGTCAGGCGCTGGAAGGCGAGGACGGTGGTGACGAGCCGCTCGGTGCGCCTGCCATCCGGCCGGCGCAGGCACACGCCAGTCATCACGCGATGGCGACGGCCCGACAGGGCTTCGATGAAGCGCTTTGCCTCCGCCCGGTCCGTGGGCTTGCCGAGAATACGGCGACCAAGGCCGACCACCGTATCGGCCGCCAGCACCAGCGCGCCCGGCGCCTCCGCCGCGACGGCCTCCGCCTTGGCGCGCGCAAGCCGGATGGCCAGCGCGCGGGGCACTTCGGCTTTCAACGGCGTTTCGTCGAGTTCGGCCGGCAGCACACGGTCCGGCACGATGCCCAGGCGGGCCAGCAGCTCGATCCGGCGTGGACTGGCCGAGGCCAGGACGAGCGGCGCCGTCACGGAAATGTCGATGCTATTTGAACCGGAAGGTGATGCGACCCTTGGTCAGGTCATAGGGCGTCATTTCCACATTCACGCGGTCCCCGGCCAATACGCGGATTCGGTTCTTGCGCATCTTCCCGCTGGTATGGGCGAGCACGATATGCTCGTTGTCGAGCTTCACGCGAAACATCGCGTTGGGCAGCAGCTCGACCACCTGGCCGCTGAACTCGATCATGTCCTCTTTAGACATGCTGGTTTGTCATCTCTGGCTTCTCGCGCAAGGAGACGGAAACAGGGACGCCGCCGCGGGCTTCGGGGCCGGCTTCGGCGCGGCGGAACATGATCGTGACAGGCGCGCGGGTCAAGGCGCCGCCAGCGGCAGGCCAAGGCGGATCGCGATGCTGTCGCCATGCGCATCGAGCCCCTCGGCGCGGGCGAGGGTCACCGCCGCCGGGCCGATCGCCGCCAGCGCATGAGCATCGGCCTCGATCCAGGTGGTGCGCTTGAGGAAATCGAACACGGACAGGCCGGAGGCGAAGCGCGCTGTGCCAGAGGTGGGCAGCACGTGGTTCGGGCCTGCGACGTAATCGCCCAGCGCCTCGGGCGCGTACCGGCCCAGGAAGGCCGCGCCCGCATGGCGGATCTTGCCGAACAGCGCGCGGGGGTCCGCCACCATGATCTGGAGGTGCTCGGGGGCGAGGCGATTGGTCAGCGCCGCCGCCTCCTCGAAATCCCGCGCGACGATGATGGCGCCATGCGCGGCCCAGGAGGCGCCGGCGATGGCGGCGCGCGACAGGCGCTGCAACGCCACGGAAACGGCGCGCTCCACCGCCTCGGCGAAGGCGGCGTCGTCGGTGATCAGGATGGCCTGCGCGGCTTCGTCATGCTCGGCCTGGGCCAGCAGGTCGAGCGCCACTTCGGCGGGCTCGTTCGTGCCGTCGGCCAGCACCACGACCTCCGAAGGGCCGGCGATGGAATCGATGCCGACTCGGCCAAAGACCTGGCGCTTCGCCTCCGCCACATAGGCGTTGCCGGGGCCCACGATGCGGTCCACCGGCGCGATCGAAGCGGTGCCATAGGCGAGTGCGGCCACCGCCTGCGCGCCGCCGATGCGCCAGATCTCGGTGACACCCGCCAGATGCGCCGCGGCCAGGACGAGGTCGTTGAGCACGCCATCTGGCGTGGGCACGCACATCGCCACGCGCGCCACGCCGGCGGCGCGGGCGGGGATGGCGTTCATCAGCACGGAGGAGGGGTAGGCCGCCTTGCCGCCCGGCACGTAGATGCCAACGGCATCCAGGGCACCCCAGCGCATGCCGGCGGTGAGGCCGACCTCATCCGTCGTCTCGAAGTCGCGCGGCAGCTGCGCGCGGTGAAACGCCTCGATGCGGCGGGCGGCGAGAGCGAGGGCCTCGCGCTGATCGGGCGTGATGACGGCGACGGCGGCGGCGATTTCGGCCGCGCTCACGCGCAGGCCTGCTGCGCCCGCTGGCTGCCAGCGGTCAAGTCCGTTGGTCAGGCGCAGCAGCGCGGCGTCGCCCTCGGCGCGGATTTCGCCGATGATCGCGCTGACGGCGGCATCGACGCGCGCCCCTTCCTCCCGCCCGGACTCCAGCAGCGTGCGGAACACAGCCTCGAAATTGGCGCTGGTGGTGATGAGGCGCTTCATCGCGCGTGTGCCTCGGCAAGGGCGGCGCGGAAGCGGGCGATCCAGGTGCCGATGGCCTCGGGCCGCGTCTTCAGCGCCGTGCGATTGACGATGAGGCGCGAGGTGACGTGCGCGATCACATCGGTCTCGACCAACCCATTGGCCTTCAGCGTCGAACCGGTCTGCACGAGGTCCACGATCACGCGCGACAGGCCGAGCGAGGGGGCGAGTTCCATCGCGCCGTTCAGGTGCACGATCTCGGCCTGGATGCCGCGGGCCGCAAAATGGCGGTGCGCGATGGTGGGGTATTTCGTCGCCACCGCGATGCGCGAGGCCGCGGCGATGTCGATGCGCGCGGCGAGCGACACAGGCTCCGCCACCGAAACCCGGCAGCGGCCGATGCCGAGGTCGAGTGGGGCGTAGATCTGGTCGTAGTCGAACTCCATCAGCACATCCGCGCCGCAGACGCCGATATGTGCCGCGCCATGGGCCACGAAGGTCGCGACGTCGAAGGGCCGCACGCGCACCACGTCGAGCCCCGGATCATTGGTCTCGAAGCGCAGGCGGCGGCTGTCCTCGTCGGTGTAGTCGGCGGCGGGGATGATGCCGGCGCGCGCCAGCACCGGGCCGAGCTCCACCAGGATGCGGCCCTTGGGCAGCGCCAGCACCAGCGGCGTGGCGCTTTCCGAGTGCGTCGCCGTATCGGCGGGATAGGGGTGGGCGTTCATGCGCGCGGGGTAGCATCGGGCGCCGATACGCGTAAGCCCACGGTTTCGGCAGCGAGGGGAAAGCGTAGGCGGGCGGCGAAGCCGATGAAGGCGCCGAATGGCGCCCGGCACCTGGGGGCTAAACGGTAAACTGTTCCGCGATGATGCGCTCGGACAGGCCGTGGTCGGGGTCGAACAGCATGGTCAGCGACACGGCGCGATCCTCCCACACCTCCACCCGGCGCACGTCGCGCACCTCGGTGTAGTCGGCGACGGCGGCGACGGGGCGCTTGTCCGGCTCCAGCACCTCGAACACCACCCGCGCCTCGGCTGGTAGCAGCGCGCCGCGCCAGCGCCGGGGGCGGAAGGCGGAGATCGGGGTCAGCGGCAGCAGATTGGCGCCGAGCGGGATGATCGGGCCATGTGCCGAAAGGTTGTAGGCGGTGCTGCCGGCCGGCGTGGACACCAGCACGCCATCGCAGATCAGCTCCGAGAGCCTCTCCTTGCCATCGATGACAATGCGAATCTTGGCGGCTTGGCGGGTTTCGCGCAGCAGCGAGACCTCGTTGATGGCCAAGGCCTGGACCGGCTGGTCCTCCTGGCCGACGAAGGCGTTCATCCGCAAGGGGTGCAGCATTGCGGCCTGGGCGCCGGCGAGGCGCGCGGGCAGGTCGTCCTCACGATAGGCGTTCATGAGGAAGCCGACGCTGCCGCAATTCATGCCGTAGATCGGCCGGTTGCGGCCGAGCAGGCGGTGCTGCGTCTCCAGCATCAGCCCATCGCCGCCAAGTGCTACGATGAATTCGGCCGCCTCGGGTTCCGTATCGCCATACAGTGCCACCAGCCGGTCCCGCGCCGCCATCGCCTGGTCGGTCGCGGCGGCCAGGAAGGCGATGCTCACGCCAGACCGCCGACGCGCCTTGCGTCGCCCAGTGCGTCCACGCGCCTTGCGTCGCCCAATGCGTCCACGCGCCTTGCGGCGCGATGCTCAAGGACCGGCATGTCGCGCCGGACACGGGCCGTCACGGTCGGGTCGATGCGCGCCGTGGCCCAGCCGATGCCGTCGCTGCACTTGGCCACGACATGGCCCCAAGGGTCGGCGATCAAGGAATGGCCATAGACCTGGCGTGTGGCGCCGCGTTCGTCATAGGCGCCGTGGCTGGCGGCGGCGATGATCCAGCACTGCGTCTCGATGGCGCGGGCGCGCAGCAGCACCTCCCAATGGTCCTTGCCGGTCTGCAGCGTGAAGTTGGAGGGCACGAGAATCGCCTCCGCCCCCATCCGCCGCAGCGCCACGAAGTGCTCGGCGAAGCGCATGTCGTAGCAGATGGTGAGGCCGAGCTTCACGCCGCCGGCCTCAACCACCACCAGCTCGGTCCCCGCGCCATAGAGCGCGCTTTCGCGGTAGCCGGTGCCGTCCGGGGCGGTGATGTCGAACAGGTGAACCTTGCGGTAGCGGGCGATCTCGCGCCCCGTCGGGTCGAAGACCAGGGTGGTGTTGAACAGCCTTTCCGGCCCCTGCTCGATCATCGAGCCGCCATGCACGTGGATGGCGTTGGCGCGGGCCACGTCTCGGAGAAATTCATAGGCCGCGCCGCCGGTGCCGCCGGGCTCGGGCAGAGTTTCGGCCGCGGCGTTGCGCGCCTCCCGCCCGCCGCCGAGATTGGTCCAGGTCTCCGGCAGGCTGATCATGTCGGGCCGGTCGGCGGCAATCGCACCCTCGATCAACCGGCGCGCCTGGTCGATGTTCGACGGCTTGTCGGAGCCCTGGTTCATCTGGATGACGGCAATGCGCATGCGGGCTCCTTGAGATCGCCTCGCATCAAGCCCCGCAAGGGAGGCGGGAGCAAGGCCCCCGCCCCAGCCGGCTCAGCTGGCGCGCAGACCGTTATTGGTGACGATGATCTGGCTGGCCCGGCAGATGTTCACGCCGCGCAGCTCGGCGGCGCGGCCGTTCTGCCAGACGACTCGGAAATCGTAGTTGCCGGGGTTGCGGGCACGGTAGGGCACCTGCCGGCCCGGTGGCAGCACGTTGCTGCCGAGCATGTCGGCGTCCCAGGTGGTGCGCGCGCTGCTGCCGAAGAACAGCTGCGCCACTGTCAGCGAGGACTGGTTCACCACGACGAAGGAGGTGTCGCAGGCCTGCTGCAGATTCGCTGTGGAGGCAACCGGGCGGCGGTTGTCCTCGGTACAGGCCACCAAGCCGAGGGCGGCGAGGCTGAGAAGGCCTGCTCGTGTGGCGCGACGAGTCCAAAAATTTAACATTTTACGCCCTGATTGCTGTGATTTGATTGCAAGAGGGCATCATAAGCGGGGGGTGAGCGGCAGATCAAGCCCGGGTCAGCGCCTGTCGCGCGGCCAGTCCAGGCGCGGTTCGGCCCGGCCAGTGCCGCGCTCCGGCCAGGCGGCGGGGGGTGGAACCGGGGGCGTGCCGCGCAAGGGAGGCTCCTCGGCGCGGGGCGGCTCAACCCAATCATCTTCGGATGGCGGCGCGCGGCGGCGGCCGGGCTCTGGCAGGCGCAGCGAGAGGCTGCGAATTTCGGTCTGTATATCATCCAGTTGCGCCTCGATCGCCTCCAGCCGGCCCTTCACGCCGAAGACGCTGAAGGGCATCAGCAGATAGGCGAGCGCCACCAGCGCCAGCACCAGCAGCGCCACCAGGCCGGCCCAGTCGGGCAGGCCGGGGATGGTCAGCGCGGCAAGGATCTCCTGGAGCATCCGCTCAGCCGCCCGTGACACTCATGTGCCGCGCCACGGCAGGGGCAGGGCGGGCGCGATCGATGATGAAATCGTGGCCCTTGGGCTTGCGGCCAATGGCCTCCAGCACTGCGTCCCGCAGCCCGGCCTCGTCCACTGCGGGGTCGCGCAGCGGGCGGCGGAGGTCGGCGGCGTCGTCCTGGCCGAGGCACATGTAGAGCGTACCGGTGCAGGTCAGCCGCACGCGATTGCAGCTTTCGCAGAAATTATGGGTCATCGGCGTGATGAAGCCGATCTTCTGGCCGGTCTCGGCGACGGTGTCGTAGCGCGCCGGGCCGCCGGTATTGTGGTCCGAGGGCACCAGGGTCCAGCGCTGCATCAGGCGCTGGCGCACCAGGGAGAGCGGCAGGTACTGGTCCGACCGCTCGGCGCCGATCTCGCCCATCGGCATGGTCTCGATCAGGCAGAGGTCGAAGCCGTGCTCGCCGCACCAGGCCAGCATGCGGTCATATTCGTGCTCGTTCACGCCCTTGAGCGCCACGGCGTTGATCTTGATCTTCAGCCCGGCCGATCTGGCGGCGAAGATGCCGTCCAGCGTCTGGTCGATCTTGCCCCAGCGCGTGACGGCGGCGAAGGCGGCGGGGTCGAGCGTGTCGAGGCTGACATTGATGCGCCGCACACCGGCCGCATAGAGATCCTCGGCCATTTTCGTCAGCTGCGTGCCGTTGGTGGTCACGGTGAGCTCGCGCAGGCCTCCGTCCCCGAGCCGCGCGCCAAGGCTGCGGAACAGGCTGATGACGTTCTTGCGCACCAGCGGCTCGCCGCCCGTCAGGCGGATTTTATCGACGCCCAGGCCGATGAAAGTGCCGCAGAGCCGGTCCAGTTCCTCAAGGCTCAGCACTTCCGCCTTCGGCAGGAAGGACATGTCCTCGGCCATGCAATAGACACATCGCAGGTCGCAGCGATCGGTCACGGAAACGCGCAGGTAGCTCACACGTCGGCCGAACGGATCGATCATGGCGGCTTTCCCCTCCTCCGGGTCACCGGGGCGGTGATCCCGAGAGACGTCATTTGGTCCACTCCCCCCGGTGGGTGCAACCCCATCAGGCCAGAAGCGTGACCACGCCGGTCGCGACCAGGAAGATCAGCGCCAGCCTTTTGTAGAGCCGTTCGGGGATGACGTGGAACAGGCGCACACCGATCGGCACGCACAGCAGCATGACCGGAAGCAGGACCACCAGCTTGGCGATCACGTTGAAGCCTATCAGCCCGCCAATCGCCGGCGGAATGATGGAGATGACCGAAATGGTGGCGAAGAACAGGATCAGGTTGGCGCGGTGCTGCTTTGCCGCCTCCGGCCCTGCCAACATATACAGGATCACCGGCGGGCCGCTGATGCCGGTGGCGCCCTTGAGCAGCCCGGCCAGCCCCCCCACCGCGATGTTGAGCGGCAGCGGCCGCGCCCCATGGTAGCGCCAACCGCTCGCGAGCAGCAGGCCGAAGACCAGCACCAAGCCACCGATGGCGCGGCGCAGAACATCCTGGTCCGCGGTCAGCAGCACGAAGGCGCCGAAGGGCGTCATCAGGCAGGCCGCGGCGCCGATCGGCAGGATCACCCGCCGGTCCGCCTGTCCGAAGGCCTTGGGCAATAGCTGGATGGACACCGCGAGTTCCATCAGCAACATCACCGGCACGCCGATGCGTGGCCCCCAAAGCACCGAATAGGCCGGCGCCAACAGCACCGCCGTGCCGAAGCCCGAATAGCCGCGCATCACGCCGGCGATGCCGGTCACCACGATGGCCACCCAGATTCGCCAATCGGCAAACAATACGGCCAGGTCCGCCAGAAGGGCGTTCATGCGCGCTCCTCCGGCAGGGGTTCCAGCACCACGCCTGGGCCAATAAGCGTCTTTTTGCCTGCGTGTTCGAAATTGACGGTGATGCGCTCGCCAGCCACGGACTGCACTTGGCCGATGCCCCAATCCGGGAAGGCGGGGTGGCGCACACGCATGCCGGGGAAGATTTCACCAGTCATCCTGGTGCATGCCATCGTGGCGAACGTGAACGTGGCGAACGTGAACGTGGCGAAC
>JBBSCP010000008.1:0-31753 GCA_038250135.1 Acetobacterales bacterium
CTACGGCCGCCCGCAATACATGCCGGTCGATGAGAAGCACACGGTGAACCCGCCGGACGCGAACGGCGTGTCGAAATGGGCGGGCGAGCAGTATTGGCTGCTCGAATCCCGCGTGCATCACCGCCCCGTCGTCTCGCTGCGGCTGACCAATTGCTACGGCCCGCGGCTGCGGATCAAGGATGCGCGGCAGACCTTCCTCGGCATCTGGATCCGCCGCGTGCTGGAGGGCGAGGCCTTCGAGGTCTGGGGCGGCGAGCAGCTGCGCGACCTGACCTACCTCGACGACGTGACGGACGCCTTCCTGCGCGCTGCCCTTCAGGCCCACAAACCCGAGGTGAATGGCCGCGTCTTCAACATCGGCGGCCCGCCCCCACTTTCGTTGAAGGAATTGGCGGAGCGCCTGATCGCCGCGAATGGCGGCCAGGGCAGCTACGTCAACAAGGAATTCCCCGCCGATCGCGCGCAAATCGACATTGGCAGCTACGCCGCCGATGACCGCGCCTTCCGCGCCGCCACCGGCTGGTGGCCGCGGGTGGAAGTGGATGAGGGGCTGCGCCGGTCGCTCGAATGGTATCGTCCGCGTCTTGCTGAATATGTCGTCTAGCCGATCGATCGCCGGAGGGCGCAACCCGCAGCGCGGGTGAGCACCCGGAGGCGTGAATCGATCGGTCCAACCAAGGGGTCTTACATGAACGCCACGACAATGCTGGTTCCGCAGGCCGATCCCGGCGCGAGCTACCGCACCCACAAGGGGGAGATCGACGCCGCCATCGCGCGCGCGCTCTCCTCCGGCTGGTACATCCTCGGCAAGGAGGGCGAAGCCTTCGAGGCCGAATTTGCCTCCTGGCTCGGCACGAAGCGCTCGGTCGGCTGCGCCAACGGCACGGATGCGCTGGCGCTGACGTTGCGCGGCATGGGCATCGGCGCCGGCTGCACCGTCGCCACCGTCTCCCACACCGCGGTGGCCACCGTCGCGGCCATCGAGATGGTCGGCGCCACACCGTTGCTGATCGATATCGATCCCGACACCTTCACAATGGATGCCGATGAGCTCGTCGCCGTGCTCGACGATCCGCCGCCGGGCCTGCCGCCGATCCGCGCGATCATCCCCGTGCATATCTACGGCCAGGCGAGCGACCTCACCCCGATGCTCGCCGCCTGCCGCGCGCAGGGGGTGAAGATGATCGAGGATGTCTCGCAAGCGCATGGCGCGACGCTGGGCGGCCGAAAACTCGGCACGATCGGCGATGCCTCCTGCTTCTCGCTGTATCCCACGAAGAATCTCGGGGCACTCGGCGATGCCGGCGTGCTCGCCACCGATGATCCGGCGCTGGCCGACCGCATCGCCGCGATCCGCCAATACGGGTGGAAGGAGCGCTACATCAGCGCGGAGGTCGGCGTGAACAGCCGCCTCGATGAGATGCAGGCGGCGATTCTGCGCGTGAAGCTCACACATCTCGACGCCGGCAACGCGCGCCGCCAGGCCATCGCGGCGGCCTATGATGAAGCGCTCGCCAATGGCCCCTTCACGCCGCCGCCGCGCCGCGCCGATTCCGGGCATGTCTTCCACCAATACGTCATCCGCGTGCCGGAACGTGCCGCGCTGATGGCCAGGCTGCGCGCCGAAGGGGTCGCGACCGCGATCCACTACCCGCAGCCCGTGCACCTCCAGCCCGCCTACCGCGGCCGCACGCCGATGGGCCCCGCCGGCTGCGCCGAGACCGCACGCGCGGCAAGCGAGGTGATGAGCCTGCCGATGTTCCCCGAGCTGACCGGCGCGCAGCTCAACCACGTCTGCGGCGCGCTTCGCCGGCTCTGATCCCTTGGCAAGCGGCGCTGCGTGTTCTACGCGCAGCGCCGAAGCAAGGGGCAGGAGCACACATGGCAGACATCGAGATCGACATCGGGGGCGAGGTCTTCCACGCCTTCTTCGAGGAGAAGGACGCGCCGAAAACCTGCGCGCGCTTCCGCGAGCTGCTGCCCTTCAACGACCGCATCATCCATGTCCGCTGGTCGGGCGAGGCCTGCTGGATTCCGATGGGCGAGCGCGACCTTTCGCTCGGCTTCGAGAACGCCACCAGCCATCCCGCGCCGGGCCACATCATCGTCTATCCGGGCGGCCTGCCGACCAGCCTGAGCGAGACGGAAATCCTCATCGCCTACGGCCCCTGCGGCTTCGCCTCCAAGGCCGGGCCGCTCGCGGGCAACCACTTCCTGACCATCCGGGATGGCCTCGATCGTCTGGCGACGATCGGCCGTTCGGTACTGTGGGACGGCAACAAGTCAATCATTTTTCGCGCAGGGAGCAAGTAGCATGGGTCTGAAGATGGACGACCTCGTCGAGGGCACGGGCGAGATGGCGCTCTCAGGCAAGCAGGTCAGCGTGCACTACACGGGCTGGCTGTTCGACGCTTCGGCGCCGGAGACCAAGGGCCGCAAGTTCGACAGCTCTCGCGACCGCGGCGATCCTTTCGGCTTCAAGCTCGGTGGCGGGCAGGTGATCGCGGGCTGGGACCGCGGCGTGGCCGGCATGCGCATCGGCGGCCAGCGCCGCCTGACGATTCCGCCCGAGATGGGCTACGGCGCGCGCGGCGCCGGAGGGGCGATTCCGCCGAACGCCACGCTGGTGTTTGACGTGGAACTGCTCGGCCTCGGCTGAAGCGTTACCCGCCGCGTACCTGGATTTCTGTGGGGCGCGGCGGGTCCCACTCCATCTCGGGATCGACCGGATAGATTGGCCGCGGCACCTCGCGCCACGGCACACGGTTCATCACCACGGTTGTCAGGCCCGGCACATCGACCTCGATGATGCGCTCGGGCGTCCAGATATCGTCGAAGCCCGCGCGGAAATGCCCGCGCGACTTCACCACCAACGACCGCACCGCGCGCAGATCGACGCCGAGAATCTCCAGCATCGCGGGCTCGGCGAGCTGCTTGCGATGCGTCACCACCGCGACGCGCAGGCCGCCGACGCGCAACAATGCGCAAGCGCCGATGGTGAGGCTGCGGCCGAGATAGATGCCGCGGCGCCCGACGCATTCGCCAGCGGAAAGCGATTCCACCACCGCCTCCGCCACCAGTGGCTTCGAGAACTCATCCGTCTCGTCGCGGTTGAAGCGCGCGGTGAAGTGTGCACCCACCCCGAGTGCATGCGCCTCGGCCGCGAGCGCTGGGTCGTTGTGGATGCCAAACACCGCGCCCTCGATCCCGGCCTTGAGGAAGGAATCGAGAATCCAGGTGGTGTTGCCGCGCCCGCCGCCGCCCGGATTGTCGGCGACATCGGCGAAGATCAGCGAAGGTTTTGCAGAGTCTCGCCCGACCTCCAGCGCCAGCTCCGTGGCGTCTTCGAGACTTGTCAGGTTGGTCACCCATCTCGCGCGCGTGGACCACACCCAGGCGGCGATATCCGCCGCGACTTCCTGCGCACGCGCAGCACTCGTGCGGGTCGTCACCATCACGGCGAGGCCATTCTTCGGCGTGTCGCCGCGCGAAAAGCCCGAAACGATCGAGACGTTCAGCACCTCATGGTCGAGGAAGCGTTGGCCCTGGGCAATGGCCTCCGCATAGGGGCCGGCGGCCGTGTTCTGGCTTGTCGCCGGTGGAATGAACGGCAGCTTAGCGTAAGCCATGCGCGGCCTCATGCCGCCCAGCATCGCGCGCATCACGCCCGCGCATTCGGCACCGCGCTCGCGCTGATCGACATGCGGGTTGGTGATGAAGCCGGCAAACATGTCGGCATGCCGCACCATCTCCCACGACATGTTGCAGTGCAGATCGAGGGTTGCCAGCACCGGCACCTCCGGCCCGACGATTGCGCGCACATGCCGCAGCAGCGTGCCGTCCGGGTCGCGGTCCACCGTCGCCGTCGCCGCGCCATGCAGCGCGAGGAACACGCCATCCAGCGGCATCGCCTCGCGCAGCACGGCTTCGAGCTTGCCGAGCATCTCGTCGAACACCGCCTGCTCCATCGGGCCGGAGGCGCCCGCACCCACCGCGACGGTGAAGACCGGCTCCCAGTCGCGTCCAGCGTCCATCGCCTGGATGAAGCCTGTCAGCCCCTGCGAGGCGCGGGGCGCCGGCGTGGCGAGGTCCGCCGCCAGCGCAGCACCCTCCAGCCAGCAGGTGGCCTCGAACTCCGCCTTGGTGGCGACGGGGGCGTGGCCGTTGCTCTCCAGCATGAAGCTGCCGAGCGCGATGCGAGGCCGTGGCATGGAGGCTCCGGGGTCAGTTCACGGTGATGTTGAACTCCCGCGTCAGCGCGGTCCAGCGGGCGACATCGCGCTCGACATACTGCGCAAAGGCGGCGGGGCTTTCGCTCGGCGTCAAGCGCACGCCCTGGCTACCGTTGAGACACACGCAGGCCGAAGCAAGGATCGGCTTCGTCGCCGACGTGCTGGGGCGCGCGGCGGTTGAACAATGCGGGGTCGGGCGCGGGGCATGCCCGTCTGCCGCTCGCGGCGGGGATGGTCGGCATCAACATGGTCGTTGTCCGCGCGAACCATTTGGCGCCCTGGGGCGTCCGCTGACCGACCCGAAGCAGGGCAAGGACCGCATCGGGCTGCCGATCGGCGGCTATCAGGGCAGTGGACTCGCCCTCATGCGCGGCCTGCTTGCCGGCCCTTTGAACCGCGCCGCCTTCGGCCGCGAATGGCGGCTTTCAACGCGGTTGGTCGAACCGTTACCGTAATGTACCATGTTCTCATCGCGCTCGATGTTTCCCGCTGCCTCGAGCCGCGTGCCTTTCAGGTGGAGGTGCAGCGGCATCTCGATGACCTGCGCGGCTCCGCCCGCCTGCCAGGCGTGGCGCGCGACGAAGGGGGTGCCGCTTTCCGCGCCGCTGCTCGCGCAGCTTGACAGGCTGGCGGACGAAAGCGGCGTCACGGCGCGATAGCGCTACGCCGCCAGCAGCCGCGCGAAGACCGGCACGGCGTCCAGCAGATCCTGCGCCAGCACGCATTCGCGCGGCGTATGGGCGCGGGCGATGTCGCCAGGCCCCAGCACCACGCAGGGCGCGATCGCCTGCAACTCGGAGGCATCAGTGCCGTAGGGCGCGGTGCGCGCGGCATGGTTGGTCAGTCTCATGGCGCGCGCGATCAGCGGATGCTCGGCCGGCAGTTCGGGCGGGAAGCCCTCGTGTTGCTCGGCAAGCTCGATGCCGGCATCCGTCGCGGCCTCGCGCACCGCGCGCAGCACCGGGGCGGGATCGACCTTGGCACTGTAGCGGAACTTGATCTGCGCGGTGGCCTTGGCGACGGTGACGTTCATCGCGGTGCCGTGATTGTCCACGATCAGGTTGAAATCCGAGAAGGGCGGGTCGTAGTCGTGATCGTGCAGCGCGGGATTGGAACGAAGCTCGTCATGCACGCGCTGCATCGCGAGAAGGAAGGGCAGCAGCTTCCAATTCGCGTTCTTTCCCTTGCCGGTCGAGGAATGCGCCTGCAGCCCGCGCGCCGTGGCGGTGAAGGCGATGTGGCTGCGATGGCCGCGCACGGGGATCAGCCCCGTCGGCTCGGCGACGATGATGCCTTGCAGATTCAGCGATTTTACCAGGGCGCTGTGCCTCGCGATGCGTGCGGCGCCGGCCTTGGTGGTTTCCTCGTCGGTGGTGATCAGCAGCGTCGCCGGCACATCGGCGGGAGCGGCGCGCGCCGCGATGATCGCCGCGGCCAACTGGCCCTTCATGTCCACCGAGCCGAGACCATGCAGCATCCCTTCCGCATCGAGGCGCGGTTTCCAGGGGTCGCTCTCCCAGCCCGTGGCCGGGACGGTATCCATGTGCCCGGACAACGCGTAGCCGCCCTTGGGGCCCTTATGCGCGACCAAAACGCACTTCGCGATGCCGTTCGCGTCGATGTAGTCCAGCCGCTCGACCTCGAAATCCTTGAGCTCCTGCTCGATCCGCTCCGCGATGGCGAGGTTGGAAAGCGTCGAGCGGCTGTCGAACGCGATCAGGTCGGCTGCCAGGCGCAGCACCGGGTCATTCATGTTCATCTGCCGAGCCTCGCTTGCCCGAAGCAGCCCTGCAAGGGAGGATGCGCTTATGATGATGCAGAGCTATCTCGACCCACGCAGCGGCCGTACCTGGCCGCTCGCTGAACCCCGCTGGTGCGGCGATGGCCAGGCACCGCTGCTGCTGACGCCGCGCGATGGCCTCTCGCGCGACGACATCGCGACCGGCACGCGCAGCATCTGGCGCTACGCCGCGGCCTTTCCCTGGATGCCGAAAGGCCCGATCAGCATGGGCGAGGGCTGCACGCCGCTGGTGGAGCGCGCCCTGCCCGGCGGCACGGCGCTGCTGAAATGCGAGTGGTTCATGCCGACAGGGTCGTTCAAGGATCGCGGTGCCTCGGTAATGCTCTCGCTGCTGCGCGACCAGGGAATTTCCCGAGTCCTCGAGGATTCCTCGGGCAACGGCGGCGCCGCGGTCAGCGCCTATGCGGCCGCGGGCGGCATGGCGGCGACGATCTTCGTGCCCGCCAGCACCAGTCCCGCCAAGACCGTACAGTCGCGTGCGGCGGGGGCGACGATCGAGCTGATCCCCGGCAGCCGGCAGGATTGCGCCGATGCCGCGCTCGCGAAGTCGGCCGAGTTGTTCTACGCCAGCCACAACTGGCAGCCCTTCTTTCTCGAAGGCACCAAGACGCTGGCCTATGAGCTGTGGGAGGATTTCGGCTTCGCAGCACCCGACAACATCATCGTCCCCTGCGGCGCGGGATCGAATGTCCTGGGATGCTGGCTCGGCTTTTCCGAACTTTTGCGGGTCGGCCAGATCGCGAAGCTGCCGCGCATTTTTGCGGCCCAACCCGCGAATTGCGGGCCTATCGGGCGCGCTGCACTCGGCCTGCCGGCCATCGAAGCAAAGGCCACCATCGCGGAGGGCACCGCCATCGCGCAGCCCATCCGTCTTGCGGAGTGCCTCACCGCGCTGCGCGAGAGCGAAGGTGGTGCGGTGCTGCTGTCGGAGGATGAGATCGCCACGGCCTCGCTCGAACTCGCGCGCGGCGGCGTCTATGTGGAGCCGACCTGCGCGCAGGCTGCGGCGGCGTTCTCGCGCCTGATCGCGCAAGGGCGCATCGCGGCGCGGGAGAGCACGGTGGTGGTGCTGACCGGCACCGGCCTCAAGGCCACGCCGCGCTATGCCGAGATGCTGGGGGTCGTGCTGTGAGCTTTCTCGATACGCTGCCGACGCCCTGCCTGGTGCTCGACCTGCCGACGCTGAAACGCAACATCGCGCGCATGGCCTCGGCCATCGCGCGGCATCCCGGCGTCACGCTGCGGCCGCACATGAAGACGGCGAAGAATGTGCAGGTGGCGGCGCTCGCGGCACCTGGCGGCGGCGCCATCACCGTCAGCACCCTGGCCGAGGCGCGCACCTTTGCAACGCACGGCTTTCGCGACCAGATCTACGCCGTCGGCATCGTGCCCGCGAAATTCGCCGCCGTCGCGGCGCTGAATTTGCAGGGCGCGCAGGTGAAGGTGATCACCGACGATCTCGACGTGGCGCGCGCCATCGCGGCCTTCCCCGGGCCGCTGCCGACGCTGATCGAGGTCGATGTCGGCGAGGGTCGCGCCGGGGTCGCGCCCGACGATCCGCTGCTACTGGAAATCGCCGCCGCCCTTGGGCGGCGCTTCGCCGGGCTGATGTCGCATTCCGGCCACTCCTATGCGGGCCGCAGCGTCGAGGCGATGGCGGATCTGGCCGAGCAGGAACGCGTGGCGCTGCTCGACGCTGCGGCGCGCCTGCGCGCGGCTGGGATCGCCGTGAATATCCTCTCGGCTGGCGCCTCGCCCACCGCGCTGTATGCGAAGAACCTCGATGGCATCACGGAGATGCGCGCCGGCGTCTACATGATGGGCGATCTGTTGCAGGCGCAGCTGGCGACGCATCCGCTGGCGGATATCGCCGTCACGGTGTTGGCCAGCGTCATCGGCCGCTACCCCGCACGCGGGGCGGTGCTGATCGATGCCGGCGCGCTCGCACTCTCCAAGGACCGCAGCACGGAGGCCGCGCCGCGCGACTGGAAATTCGGCCGCGTGCTCGACCGCGAGGGCAACCCCACGCTCGGTGACGCCATGGTCACGCGCGTGCACCAGGAACATGGCGAGGTCCGCGCGGCGGAAGGCGTCACCCTGCCGCTCGATCGTTTGCCCGTCGGGGCACGGGTGCGCGTGGCGCCGAACCATGTCTGCCTGACGGCGGCAGCGCATGACCGCTATCATGTGGTGGAAAACGGTGCCCTCGTGGCGGTCTGGCCGCGGATAAACTATTGGTAAGGGTGACTCTGCTTATGTGAAGAAGCGTCACCGGGCGTCCACCACGCTGGCGATTTGCGACAGAATGGTTGCATCCTGATCTATCGATGGAAGACACCGTGTATCATCGCCGCGCCCTGCTGGCCTTGCCCTTCGTGGCCCTCACCACCCCGGCGCGGGCCGGCTTTCCGGTGCCGCGTTTTGACGCCTGGATCGGCCGCACGGCAAAGCTGCGCGCCGAAGGCGGCGATGCGCGCCTGCTGCTCGAGGCGGAGGGAAGGGGGATCATCAGCGTGAAGCTGCTGTTCTTCTGCCGCCCCCTGCCAATACTGTCCTGGCGGATCGAGGATGACGGCACGCGGCTGAGCTACACTCGCCAATCCGCCCTGCAACCCAGCCGGATCATCGCAGGCGAGGCACGGATCGAGCCCGCCCTCGGCGCGCTGCGCTGGATCGAGGCCGATACGCGCCTCGCCGAATTCGAGGGCTTCGAACCCCCGGCCGCGGCCCGAAGCTGCGGCTGAAGGCTCAGCGGACGTCCGGATAGTCCCGCGCCGGCCGCGCCCGGAAGGGTGGCAGCGACCAACCGCGCCAGATCGCCGCGGCGCGGATGCCGAACCCCACCAGGATGCCCGCCGGCAGCGCGATGTCGCGCGGCAGGGGCGCGAGGCGCAAGGCAATATAGGCCAGCGCGCCCGCCGCGGCGGCGGTGATGTAGATCTCGCGCCGCAGGATCAGCGGCAATTCGTTGCAGACCACGTCACGCAAGATGCCGCCCGCCGTCGCCGTCACGGTGCCGAGCAGCACTGCGGCCCAGGGCTCGGCGCCCGCGATCAACGCGATTTCGGCGCCGAGCACGGCGTAGATCGCCATGCCCACCGCATCGACCCAGAGCAGCGTCTTGAAGCGGCTTTCCACCTTGTGCGCGAAGAAGAACACCAGCAGCGCACCGGCGGCCGCGACCGCCATCAACTCCGGTGCGCGCAGCCAGAACAGCGGCGTGCGGCCGAGCAGCAGGTCCCGCACCGTGCCGCCGCCGAAGCCGGTGATGCAGCCGATCAGGATGAAGCCCACCGCATCCATCTGCTTGCGGCTCGCGACCAGCGCGCCTGACGCCGAGAAGACGAAGATGGCGGCGAAATCGATGATGCGGAGCACGCTGTCGAGGCCCTGCAACGGCTATTCCGCCGCAACGAGGCGCGCGCGCGCCACCCGCACCGCACCCTGCGCGCCGCCCATGCAGAACAGTGAGGCGAGCATCAGCGCCGCCGCCAGCGGCAACACCAGCCAGGCGAGGCCGAGGTCGATCAGCCAGCCGAAGGGCACGGGCGTGATGGCTCCGCCGAGCGGCAGGCCGGAGGAGACGAAGCCGAACACCTTGCCCATTTGCCCCGGCGGGATGGAATCCTTCAGCATCACGTCGCGCGGCGTGCGCGAGGCGCCCATCGCAAGCCCCGCCAGCGAGGCGACGATCGGCAGCATCGGATCGGGCATGCGCACCACGCCCATCATCATGATCAGCGCCGCCGAGATGATGGTGAGGGCGACGATGAACAGCAGGTGCCGCTTGTAGCGGTCCGCGAACCAGCCGCCGACGAGCGTGCCGCCCGTCGCCCCCACCATGTAGCCGGTCAGCGCCAGCGAGCCGATCGCCACCGGCGTGCCCCACAATTCGCCCAGCACGGTGATGGAGAACGCCTGGATCGCCGTGCCCGCCATGGCGGAAAGCAGGAAAAAGCCGAAGAACAGCAGGATCGGGCGGGAGAGCAGTAATTCCCGCCCGGAAGGCCCGCCCTCGGACCTCGTCTTGGGCTTCATCTGGTCCCGCAAAATCGAGGCTTGCCAAAGGATCGAGAGCGCCACCGGCACGCCGAGCACGCCCAGGATCAGTAGCGCCATGCGCCAATCCATCAGCAGCAGCATCGCCGCCACCACTGGCGGGCCCGCCGCGAAACCGAGATTGCCGGTAAAGGTGTGCATGGCGAAGGCGCGGCCGATGCGCGACTTGTCGATCGAGGCGCCGAGGATGGCGTAATCCGCCGGGTGGATCACGGCATTGCCGATGCCCGAGGTCACGCACAGGACCAGGATCGCCCAATAGCCGGGTGCGAAGGCCATGGCCGCGATGGACACGCCCATCAGCGCCACGCCGCCGACGAGGTAGGGCTTGGCGCCGTGCCGGTCCACGAGAAATCCCACCGGGGTTTGCAACGCCGCCGTCACCCCCGCCATCAGCGCGACCGCGAGGCCGAGCGCGGCGAAGGAGACCTCGAACTCCTCTCGCCACACCAGGAACAGCGGCGGCAGGCAGAGCATGTAGAAATGGCTGAGGAAGTGGCCCGTGCCGATCAGCATCAGGATGCGGGCGTCACGCGCGACAGGCGCGCTGCCGATGGACTCCCGCGCGACAGGTGCGGCTTCAGGGGCGGGCATGCCGGGCAGCTCCGGGGCGGGAGACATGAAATTGCGCCGGTGCGGCGCGGGAATCAACCGCCCCCTTCAACCACACGTGGTCAGGCTGTCGCGAATGAAGCCGACCAGCGGCTCGACGAGCTGCGTCCGCCCCGCCGCATCACCGAACACCGCCATTTCCACCATACCTAGGGGCGGCAGGCTTCGCACCTCCCGCAGCCCGGGTGGGAAGCCGCTGCGGCCGAGCACGGTCAGCGCGAAGCCGGCCTGCGCCGCGGCTGCCAGGCCGAGCAGGCTGTCGCAGGTAAAGACAGGCTCGAAAGCGAGACCCGCGCGGGCCAAGGCGCGCAGCGCACGCTCGCGAAACATGCAGCCTTCGGGCAGCAAAGCGAGCGGCAGGGGACGGCCCTCCGGTAGCTCCCATTCCGGCGCGGCAGCCCAGACCACGGGTTCGGTCCAGATCGGTACGCCGGCGGTCTCGCCATCACGGCGCTTGCCGAGCACGAAGTCGAGCCCACGGGCCACCTGCTTGGCGCGCAATTCGTGGCTGCGCCCGACCTCCACCTCCAGATGCACCTCGGGATAGGTGCGGGCGAAGCGGGCGAGGATGGGGGTTAGCGAGCGCGGCACGAAATGATCGGCCACGCCGAGCCGCAACCTGCCGGCGACGGGGGGTCCGATCAGGCGCTGCACGGCCTCGTCATTCAAGGCCAGCATGCGGCGCGCATAGGCGAGAAGCGTCTCACCTTCGCGAGTCAGTTCCACGCGGCGACTGGTGCGGCGAAAGACGGGGCGGCGGACTAGATCCTCCAGCCGCTTGATCTTCAGGGCTGACCACAGATTGCGTCAGGCCAAGCACCTGGCCCGCCGCAGTGAAGGCACCCTGCTCCGCTACCTGGACGAAGCAGCGCAGCAGGTCGAGGTCGAGGTCAGGGACGCGCATGGCATCGCTGCTATGCGCGCCCCGTCATCCGGTCGCAACGGCGCCGGATCAAATTTCCTCGTCGTAACCGCCGCCTTCATAGGCGCCGGCGTCGTCCCCGCCATGGGCCTGGGCGTCGTCCTGTGCCGCGGCGTCCTGGCCATAGCTGGTTGGCACTGCATCCTGGCCGAAGGCACCTGCGCCGGCATCAGCCGCACCCGTCGCCGCCTCGGCGCTGCCACCCGAGAAGGCGGACATCAGGGCATTGCCAAGCATCAGGCCACCGGCCACGCCGACCGCCGTCATCATCGCGGTGGCGAGGAATCCCCCGCCCTGACGCTGCTGCATCGCGGCCGGGTTATAGCCTGGCGGATATTGCGGGTTCGGGCGCGGCGGCATCGCGGCCGGGCGCTGGCCGCCGCCGAACATGCCACCGAACATGCCGCCCTTGGACTGCGCCGCCTGGCCCTGGCGCTGGGCATTCTCCAGCTCCCATTCCAGCTGCTGGATCCGGTTCTGCATCTCCACCACCGCGTGCTCCTGCACGAAGGAGGTCTGCGTGATGCGGTAACGCGCCTCGGGGTAGCGGCTGAACAGGTCGGCGATCAGGCGATCGGCCTCAGGGTCCATGGGCGGCAGGGGCTGCTGCGCCGGCTGTGCCTGGCCGCCAATGGCGCCCCAGGGCGAGGCCGGGCGCGGCGGGGCCGCGTTTACCGCGCCACTCACACGCTCCACATAGCCGGTGATGATCCGGCGTTCCTCGTCCGTCATTGTCGATAGATTCCCTATGCGTTGACCGGCACCATAAGGGCCGGGCGGGGGGACGATGCCGACAAGGACCCCGCGAATCCTTACCGGTATTTTAGGTAAGCGTGACGTGGCCCACTGCGCGGCGGATTTCAAGCGGCGATCAGGTGACGATGCCGGCCGGCAGGGGCAAGCGCCGCCATTCGAGGGCCGGGGATCGATCCTGCATAAAGATAACGCCGGCGGCGCGCGCCCGGGCGGCGGCGGCGTCAACCTCCACGCCCAATTGCAGCCCGAGGGGTCTCGCGCCGAGGCGAATCGCTTCGTCCACCACGGCGTCCAGCACGGCGATGCGGCGCGTGGAAAGCAGCAGATCACGGATCAGCGTGTCGTCGTCGGTCATGACGCCCCTTGTGCCGTCGTGCGGGCTGATTGGATACTGCCTCGATGAAGTTCATCGCGCTGCTTTTGGCCCTGTTGTTCACGCTGCCCGCGCAGGCGCAGCGCCCACCCACCGACGTCGCCGGCGGGCGGGACCATCCGCTGGTCGGGCGCTATGAGGGCGCGGTGTTGCGCCACCATCGGCCGCGCGACTTCGACGAGTTCCGCATGGTCAACGCCCGCGTGCTGCCGGCCGATACGCGCGCCACGGGCTCGCGCATCAATGAGCGTAACTCCATGCCGGTCTCGGGCCGCGCCTGGCGGCTGCGCTATGACGGGCCGGAGGGGCGCTCGGCGCTGGAGGTGATGCGCAACCACCAGGAGCGCCTTGCGGCCAACGGCTTCGAAACAGTCTTCGCCTGCCGCGCGCAGGAGTGCGGCACGCCGGCCGAGCTCTGGTTTGCAGTGACGGAAAGCGTGCCCGGTCCCTCCTCCGGCCTGCATAGCGGGTGGGAGAACCAGCTCTACACGCTAACAAAGCTCGCGCGGCCGCAAGGCGATGTCTATGTCGCGCTGCTGGTGATCACATTCGGCCAGCGCGCGCAGGTCCTCGTCGATGTGGTCGAGACGCGGCCGATGGAGACCGGGCGCATCGTCTTCGTCGATGCCTCCGCCATGCAGCGCGCGGTGGCGCAGACAGGGCGCATCGCGCTCTACGGCATCACCTTCGGCTTCGACAGCGCCGAGATCCTGCCGGCCTCCCGCCCCACGCTGGATGAGATCGCGAAATTCCTGCGCGCCAATGCGGCGCTGAACGTGGTGGTGGCGGGGCACACGGATTCGCAGGGCGCCTTTGACTACAACATCCAGCTCTCGACGCGCCGTGCGCAGGCGGTGGTGGCCGCTTTGTCGCGCGATTTCGCCATCCCTGCCGCGCGGCTGACCGCCTTCGGCGCGGGGATGGCGACGCCGGTCGCCACAAACGACAATGACGCCGGACGCGCGCAGAATCGCCGTGTCGAGATCGTGAAGCGATAGGAAGGCGGCGATGAATTTGCAGGTCGAGCATCTGGCGAGGTAGGCCTGCCGGGCTTGGACGTCACCGCCTGGTTCGGCCTGGCCGCCCCCACCCGCACGCCCGATGCCGTGGTTCGCGGCTCAACCTGGCGGCGCGTGGGGCTCCGCGCCGAGATCGCCCGCTGGGTTCCGATCGTCAGGGCTTGGGGCGCGACAGTGGAATAGCGTTATCTATTCGCATTTTGTTCTTGACGGCCAGGTGCGTTTCGGCTGAGTTTACGCGGGAACAAAAAGCGAATGTGAGGACCGAATATGCCCGATGGAGGCGCCTCTTCCCTGCCGTCCCTCGCCCGCAAAGGGCGCGGTGCCGTCACCAATCCGGGGACTCGCTTCGAAAGCCGCGTGACCGAGGCCTGGGATGATGGCTGGGGCACGCTTGAGGCACATTTCGCCGATCTGCCGCCGCTGCCGACCACGCTGACGCGCGAATTCGCGCGCAGCGCGCTGTCCTGGAACGACAGCCCCGATATCGGCTTCGACCGCTCGCTCAACCCTTATCGAGGCTGCGAGCATGGCTGCATCTACTGCTATGCGCGGCCGTCGCACGCCTATGTCGGGCTCTCGCCGGGCCTAGATTTCGAAACGCGGCTGCTGTTCAAGCCCGATTTGCCGGAATTGCTGGCCAAGGAACTCTCCAAGCCTGGTTACGAGGCTCGCCCGGTGGCGCTCGGTGCCAATACCGACCCCTACCAGCCAGTGGAGCGCACGCTCGGCATCACGCGCCGCGTGCTTGAGGTACTCGAACGGTTTGGCCACCCGGTGACGATCGTCACCAAGGGCGCGGGCGTGCTGCGGGACCTGGATATCCTCACGCGGCTTGCGCAGCGCAATTTGGTGCATGTGTGTTTGTCGATCACGACGCTCGACCTGAAGCTTGCCCGGGTGATGGAACCGCGCGCTGCCTCGCCGCTGCGGCGCCTTGCCGTGGTCACCGAGCTTGCGCGCGCCGGCATCCCCGTCGGCGTGCTGGCGGCGCCGATGATCCCGGGGCTGAACGACGCCGAGTTGGAGAAGATCCTGGAGGCCTCGGCGCGCGCCGGCGCCAGCCGGGCCGGCTATGTGCTGCTGCGCATGCCCCACGAAATCCGCACAATGTTTGAGGCTTGGCTGCGCGAACATCACCCGGACCGCGCCGCGCGCGTGCTCGCCTTGGTGCGGGAGACTCGTGGCGGCGCGCTCAATGACAGCCGCTTCGGCCAGCGCCAGACCGGCACCGGCCCCTATGCCGATCTGCTGGCGCAGCGATTCAAGCTGGCGCTGCGCCGCTGCGGCCTGGAAGGTCGGGCTGAAATGAGCCAGGGCCTGGACTGCACCCAGTTCAGCCCGCCGAACGCCCCGGCGCGGCAGTTGGAATTGCTGTGAACCAGCGTCTACAGCACTATCCACTCTTATTGATTCAACGTGAGCGGATTTCGTGGCGTAGATTCAATGATTTCGAGAGCACGAGATCGATCCGAGAGGATCGATCGTGCTCCAGCGAACCAGGCTCCAGCGTCGCCGACCATTGAGGATCGTTGCCCTCATGATCCGTCTTGTCCGGCTCAAGCACCGCCAGCGGGAAGCCTGCGGTATGGGCGTCGCGGGACAGTCGCTCGGCGTCGGCCACAAAAAGCATAGCGTTGTCCTGCGCGCCGAAGGTGGCCGTGACGGCCGCGGCGATCGCCGACATGCGTTGGTTGGTCAGGCGAAAATCCATCCGCTGTGGCGCCGCATTGGCTACGCGGTCGAGGTTTTTCTGCGTATTCGATACGACGAACACGCGCCGCTTGAGGCTGGCGAGGCCGTCCCAGCGCGCCCAGCGACGGGTCTGGCATTCCTGCATCGCGGCGAAATCGGCGTCGTTGGCGATCGGGGCGTGCCACAGCCACAAGCCATGGCGCGCCCAGAAGGGTTGTTCGGCGCGGATCGGCTCGCCACGCCCCGGCGGCACGCGCACCTTCGCGGTGAGCAGTCGCGCCGCCGCATCGGGTGGGGCGAACATCCAATCGAAGGGCAGGTTTGCCGGGTGCAGGGTGTCGCCAAGGCACGCGGAGAGCGCTGCGTGGTTCAGCCGGATCTGGCGCACCGTCTGGCAGGATACGCCGAGGGAGTCCACGGCGCTTTGGGTGCCGATCAGCGACATGCCGGCCTGTGCGGAATATTCGTAGCCCGGCCGGTATCACGCCGGGCGCGGCGCGGCCATCAATTGGCCACCACCGGCACGTTTCAGGGCTACCGCCTGCATCGCCGCAAAGCCCAGCACCAGCGCGGCCTGCACCAGCACGAAAGCGACGCCGAGCGCGCTCGGCGCGAGCCCCGCCAGAGCGCCGCTGAACGCCGCGAACAACACGCTGTCCACCACCCAGGTCAGGTTAAGTGCGATGATCGCCCGCACCGCGAACCGCGCCGGCGCCGGGCGGGTGGCGACGAAGGCGACGGCGGCGGCGTAAGGCAGGAAGAACAGCCCCACGCCCAGCAACAGCGACGCCGGCAGGCCAAACAGCGCGCCGAGCGGTCCGGAAAGAATCGCCAGCAGCAGACCGGTAGCACCACTCGCCAGGGCATCGACCATCAGCGCCAGGCGCAGGAAGGGGGTGGCATTCAGACGTTGCATCGGAGGTCTCCCATGGGGGTTTCAACGCCCCAACCATCCACACCCTGCGGCGGCTGCGCGATGACCTCGGAGGTCATGGCGGCGCGGCGGCGCCGCGGCCTATCCTGCCGACATGGCCAGTCTCACCCCGCCACTCCCCGGAAGTCCTGTCGGCGCGCTGCTGCGCGATTGGCGGCGGCGACGGCGGCGCAGCCAGCTCGACCTCTCGCTCGACGCCGAGGTCTCGCAGCGACATCTGAGCTGGATCGAAAGCGGCCGCGCCGTGCCGAGCCGGGAGATGGTGCTGCGCCTGTCGCGCCACCTCGACGTGCCGCTGCGGGAGCGCAATGCGTTGCTTGTCGCAGCAGGCCATGCGCCGGCGTTCCCGCGCCGCGCACTGAGCGACCCGGCGATGCAGGCGGCACGCCTCGCGGTGGAGCAAGTGCTGGCCGCGCACATGCCCTTTCCGGCCCTCGCCCTGGATCGCGGCTGGCACATGGTGGCGGCGAATGGCGCGGTGGCGCCGCTGCTTGCGGGCGTCGATCAGGCGCTGCTCACACCGCCGGTGAATGTGCTGCGCCTGTCGCTGCACCCGCGCGGCCTGGCACCGCAGGTGGTGAACCTGCCTGAGTGGCGCGCGCATATCCTGGAGCGTCTGGCGCATCAGGTGGCGCTGACGGCCGACCCGGAATTGCTGACGCTGCTCGAGGAGCTGCGCGGCTACCCCGGCCCCATCGGCCCGACGACCGCCGAGCAAAGCTCCATCGCGCTGGCCTTCCGGCTGCGCGTGCCGGGGGTGGGGGAGCTGTCCTTCCTGACCACCACGACGGTGTTCGGCACACCGGTCGATCTGACGCTGTCGGAGATTTTCGTCGAGGCCCTGCTGCCTGCCGATGCCCAGACCGCCGCCGCGCTGCGCCGGATGGCGGATGCGCTCAGCCCACCGTGATCCGCGTGGCGGCGCGGGCGGTGCGGCCGGCTTCGTCGGTCCAGGTGAAGTCGATCTCGCTGGTGCGTTCCAGGCGCAGGAAGAAAACATGATAGGGGTTGGAGGAACTGCCGTTGCGCAGTTCGGCCTGCAGCGCGACTTCGCCATTCACGCGCACGGTCAGGCGGTTGAGCAGGTCGCGCGGGACCGTGCGCTGGCCCTCATGGCGCAGCCCGGTTTCCATCGGGTGCTCGATCAGCGTGCGGATTTCCACCACCTCGCCGGGCCGCGCACTGCGCGGGGCGCGGATGCGCGGCGTCGAGAGCGTGCCGCTCATGAAAAGCGCCGCCGATTCAGACCTGCGTGCCAAGCGGCGCTTCGGTCATCGGGGGCGCTCATGAAAGGCGCCGCCGATTCAAACCTGCGCGCCATGCGGCGCTTCGGTCATCGGGGGCGCTCATGAAAGGCGCCGCCGATTCAGACCTGCGCGCCATGCGGCGCTTCGGTTATCGGGGGCGCTCATGTCAGGCACCCGCCCGTCGTCACGCGGATTTCAGCGGTGGCCCGGCGCACGCGCCCGTCGCTGAATTGCGCCAGCACGATGATGCGCTGCTCCTCGGCGAGGCGGATGCGCGTCTGCACCTCAGCACGGGCGAGGACGGGCGTGAGGCGGAAGCTCGCCACGCCGGGCGTCGGGTTGCGCGTGGCAAAGATGTGGATGGCGGTAACGTGGTCGGCCGCCGTCTGGGGGCTATCGACCAGCACTGTCACCGGCACCTGCCCGCCGTTTTCAGCCATCGCGGGGACGCGCAGCGTGATGCCGCCATCCTGCGGCTCCGCATCGCCCACCTGCTCGCGGATCGCGGTGGCGAGTTCGTTGTCGGTGCTCGCCAACGCTGTGAAGGGAAGCGCCACGAGCGCCAGGGCGCCGGCGATTGTGGCGCGGCGGGATAGGTCAACCATTACGCGAACATGTCCCTTGTGATGCTGCCATACCAGGCATCGGCGTAGTGCGCTTCCAGTCGCCGCTGCTCGGGCCAGTTCCCGCGCGGCGAAACGCCACCGGAATTGGCGACTTCCACAATCGCGTTGCCCTCGGCGTTGGGGCGGAAGATGCCGACCACCGAAATCCCATACTCGTCGCCGACATGGGAATAGCAGGTATTGTAATAAATCCCGGGCGTCGGCGCCTGCCCGCGCAGCGCGGCCGCGGCCGAGGCGACGGCCTGTTTCGCCGTCGAATTGGCGACATAGCCGGATTTCGGCATGGGCCCGGGGATGTTCGCATCGCCCACCACATGGATGCCTGGTGCCGCGCGGCTTTCGAAGGTAACCGGGCTCACCGGCACCCAGCCCGAGGCATCGGTGAGGCCGGCCTCGATCGCGATACGCGCGGCGGATTGCGGCGGGATGACGTTGGCAACGGCCACCTTGTGCTTCTCGCCGAACTCGCTTTCCAGCACCCGCTCGGCCGCATCGACCTTGACGATCCGGCCATCGCGGCTCGCCGGCACCCATTCCACGAGGCCCGGATAGAGCGCGGCCCAGGCATCCTGGAACAGGCCCTGCTTGCTGAAGGCCTCCTTCGCATCGAAGGCCAGGATCTTGGACCGCGGCTTGTGACGCTTGAGGTAGGACGCGATCATGCTGATGCGTTCATAGGGGCCGGGCGGGCAGCGGAAGGGGTTGCCCGGAATCGACATACCGACCACGCCGCCATCGGGCATTTCCTCAAGCTGCCGGCGCAGCAACAGGGTCTGCGTGCCATCGCCTGGCACCCAGGCATGGGGCATCACTTCCGAAGCGGCCTCAGTATAGCCTTCGAGCGCGCCCCAGCGCAGCGCGATGCCGGGCGAGAGAATCAGCCGGTCGTAGCCTAGCGACTGGCCGCCCTGCAGGCGCACGGTGCGGGCGGTGGCGTCGATCCCTGTGGCCCAATCATGCACCACCCGCACGCCACGGGCGCGCAGGCCATCATAATTGTGGGAGATATCGCCGATCTGGCGGACGCCCGCGATGACAAGGTTGCCATAGGGGCAGGTGACGAAGGTGGTCTTGGGCTCGACCAGCGTGACCTCGAGCCAGGGATAGGCGCGGCGCGCGAAATTCGCCGCCGAGGCACCGCCGAAGCCGCCGCCGATCACCAGCAGGCGTGCCGTGCTGCCCTGGGCGCGCAGCGTCGCGGGGGCGGCGAGGAAGGCCGCAGCGCCGAGCAGCGCGCGGCGGGAGAGGGTGTTGGCCATCTGGCGTCTCCTCAGCGCGGGAGGCGCGCGAAATGCGCGGCGATGGCGGCGATCTCGGCCTCGGTGTAGCCGCGCGCGACGCGGCCCATGATGGTGCCGGCGCGTTCATTGCTGCGGAAGGCGGCCATGGCGGCGATCATTTCCGCCTGGTCGTGCCCGGCCAGCGCCACGATCGGCCCGCTGCCAGACCCCGCCGGGCCATGGCAGCCGAGGCACCCCTCGGCGGCGAGCGGGCCGGGCGTTGCTGCTGGAGTCTGGGCGAAGGCATGTGTGGCGCCAGCGATCAGCACGGCGGCCAGCAGGGCACGGATGGGCATGGCAGGCTCCTCGGCGGCACGGCTGCACGTCGCTAATCGGTGTCGCAACTGCCGTCAAACGCCCCTGCCAGTGCAGCCGACCCCGCAGGGAGAGGCGCCGGCAATGGCATGCCAAAACGGTAACCTTGGGGAGGATGGCATGGCAGCGAGGCGCGCCGTCACAGGAGGATATGGCGCTTGGGAGGGCGAAAAAATTTATGCGGGCGCCTCGAGGCCGAAGCCAGGGCGCAGCTTCAGCCCCACCCAATTGCCCGCCAGGGCTGGGATGATCCAGACCCAGCCATGCAGGCTGCCCGAGACGATGCCGCCGAAATAGGCGCTGACATTGCAGCCGAAGGCGAGCGTCGCCCCCACCCCCAGCAGCAGCCCGCCGAGCACCGAACCCGCCAGCGGGCCAAGCCCCGGCCAGCGCCAATCGGCCGCGCGCCCGGCTAGCGCAGCCGCGAGGAAGGCCCCCGCCATCAGGCCGAGGTCCATCACAGTGATCCGGTCCGCCAGCAGCGGGCGGAGCAGCGCCTCGGTCCGGGTCGGGTCCTCCCAATAGGGCCAGAAGGCCGGGTCGTCGAAGCCCAGCGCCTCCACCACACGCGAGCCCCAGAGGGGAAAGGCCGCCGTGATCGCCCAGGGGCGGCCCGCCACGGCGAGCGTCGCGAAGTTCAACACGGCCAGCGCAACTCCGCCCCAGACCATCGGCCAGGGGCCGGCAAGCAGCGCGCCGCCGCGCCAGGCGAGCGGCTCCACCCCACCCGTCGCACGGCGCTCGACCCAAACCGAGACGCCCCAAACCAACGCGAGCACGGCAAGGCTGAGCGCGAGCGCAGTCCAGGTGCCGAGCGTCGCGGGGAGCGACACCGGCCGCAGCGCCGGCCATTCCGTCCAGAATTCGCCGAAATAGGCGGCGAGCGTCGCGCCGGCGATGAAGGCGGCCAGCGTCACCCACATCCGCGCCCCTTGCCCGCCCGCCGCAGTGTAGAGCGTGCCCGATCCGCACCCGCCGCCCAACTGCATGCCGATGCCGAACAGGAAGGCGCCGAGCAGCAGCCCCAGCCCCACCGGAAAGACGAAGCCTCGCACCGGCTGGCCGAACAGGCTGCCTGCGTCGAGCGCCGGCAAGAACAACAGAATCGCGAGACCCAGCATCAGCATCTGCGCGCGTAGCCCCGCCCCGCGACCCTCCGCCAGAAGGCGGCGAAACGCGCCGGCGAATCCGAAGGCGGCGTGGAACAGGCTCAGGCCGAGCGCCGCGCCGAGCAGCCAAAGCAGCGCCATCCGCCCGCCCTGCTGCGCCAGCAGCGCCACCGCGCCGGCCAACACCAGCGCCAGGGCGAAGGTGATCCGCATCGTCATTGAGGGCATGACGGCCCGATAGCGGAAAGCTCGGCGAGTGCAAAGCGACTCATGAAAAAACCCGCCGGATCGCTCCGGCGGGTTCTCCTTGTCGATCGGGCAGCGCCGATCAAACCGAGTAGTACATCTCGAACTCGACCGGGTGCGGCGTGTGCTCGAACTTGTAGACTTCCGTCCACTTCAGCTCGATGTAGCTCTCGATCTGGTCCTTGCTGAACACGTCGCCGGCGAGCAGGAACTCGTGGTCGGCGGCGAGCGCGCCGAGCGCCTCACGCAGGCTCCCGCACACGGTGGGGATGCCCTTCAGCTCCTCCGGCGGCAGGTCGTAGAGATCCTTGTCCATCGCATCGCCCGGGTGGATTTTGTTCTTGATGCCGTCGAGGCCGGCCATCAGCATCGCGGAGAAGGCGAGGTAGGGGTTCGCCCCCGGATCCGGGAACCGCACTTCCACGCGCTTGGCCTTCGGGCTCGTCGCATAGGGGATACGGCAGGAGGCCGAGCGGTTGCGGGCCGAATAGGCCAGCAGCACGGGGGCCTCGAAGCCCGGGATCAGGCGCTTGTAGCTGTTGGTCAGCGGGTTGGTGAAGGCGTTCAGCGCCTTGGCGTGCTTGATGATGCCGCCGATGTAGTGCAGCGCCATCTCGCTGAGGTCGGCATAGCCATTGCCGGCGAACATCGGTTTGCCGGCCTTCCAGATCGACTGGTGCACATGCATGCCCGAGCCGTTGTCGCCATAGACCGGCTTGGGCATGAAGGTGGCGGTCTTGCCGTAGCTGTGGGCCACGTTGTGCACGCAATACTTGTAGATCTGCATGTGGTCGGCCTGCTGCACGAGCGGGCCGAACTTGGTGCCGAGCTCATGCTGGCTCTGCGCCACCTCATGGTGGTGCTTCTCGATCGCGAGGCCCATCTCGCCCATGGTGGAAAGCATCTCGGCGCGCAGGTCGCTTTCGCTGTCCACCGGCGGGACCGGGAAGTAGCCGCCCTTCACAACCGGGCGGTGGCCCATGTTGCCCTCAGGGTAGTCCTTCATGTTCGCACCCGGGCCCTCGATGCTGTCGAGGGAGTAGTGGCCGAAATTGCCGCCCGTGCCGAACTTCACGCTGTCGAACACGAAGAACTCGGCCTCGGGGCCGAAGAACGCGGTGTCGCCGATGCCGGTGGACTTCAGGAACGCTTCGGCGCGCTTGGCCGTGCTGCGCGGATCGCGCGAGTACATCTGGCCCGTGCTCGGCTCGACGATGTCGCAGAACAGGATCATCTGCGGCTTGGCCGAGAAGGGATCCATCACTGCGGTCGCGGCGTCCGGCATCAGGATCATGTCGGATTCGTTGATGGCCTTCCAGCCGGCGATCGACGAGCCGTCGAACATGATGCCGTCTGAGAACACGTCCTCATCAATGGTGGAGACGTGCTGCGCGGTATGCTGCCACTTGCCGCGCGGATCGGTGAAACGGAAATCAACGTATTCGACGCTGTGCTCCTTGATCATTTCCATGACTTTGGAGACGGCAGCGTTGCTGCCCCCGGCTGCCGGCTTCTTCGCCATCGTGTGTGGTCCTATCCCCTGCTCGTCCCGGTCCAAGTGCCGCGCGACGGAGACCGGCCCCCGCCACGCGCCCGGATGCTGCCATCATCCCCTCAGGGAGACGCCCTGCATCCAGCCAGCCTTCCCCGGTCCATGCCGGTCCGGCCCGTATCGCGCCCAGGCCGCATCGCGCGACCAGGACGTGAAGCTCAAGAAAACGACGCCGTCAAACCGCGTCGTCGCCGCGCTCGCCCGTGCGGATGCGGATCACTTCCTGCACGTCGCTGACAAAGATCTTGCCGTCGCCGATGCGCCCAGTGCGCGCCGCAGCGGTGATCGCCTCGATCGCGCGGTCGCACAGATCATCCGGGCAGACCACCTCGATCTTCACCTTCGGCAGGAAATCCACCACGTATTCGGCGCCGCGATACAATTCCGTATGGCCCTTCTGACGACCGAACCCCTTCGCCTCCATGACGGTCAGGCCCTGCAGCCCGATCTCGTGCAGCGCGTCCTTCACCTCGTCGAGCTTGAAGGGCTTGATGATCGCCTCGATCTTTTTCATCGGCTCCGTCACTCCGCCCGCTGCTGCAAAACCCCGGCCCGGATGGCCGAGGATCTGGCGCGCGCCTGTCTCCTGCTCGTCCCGCAACCCCGTCACGCCTTACGACGCGCCGTGTTTTGCATGGCCCGTGCCAAGACGGCAACGCCACCTGCCGAGGATTCTGGCGCAGCTGCCACCAGCCTCTGCCATAATTCGAGCATAGTGCCGAAAAGACAGGCAGTCATCCGGGGCATCGCGACGCCGGAGGTTGCGCAGCCCGGCCCCACCCCCCATTGTCGGAAAATACGCCTGCCCCCACGCCCGAGGCCCTGCTCGTGAAGCCGCACAACGACCTGCTCTCCGCCACCGGTACCACGATCTTCACCGTCATGTCGGCGCTGGCCGTCGAGCATGGCGCGATCAATCTCGGCCAGGGCTTCCCCGACTATGACGGGCCGGCCGACGTCATCAAGGCCGCCGCCGACGCGCTGATGGACGGCCGCAATCAATACCCGCCGATGCCCGGCCTGCCCGAGCTGCGCCAGGCCGTGGCCGCCGCCAACAAGCGCTTCTACGGGCTCGAGATCGACCCGATGCGCGAGGTGATCATCACCTCCGGCGCCACCGAGGCGATCACCGCCTGCCTCATGGCCGTGCTCAACCCCGGCGATGAATGCGTGCTGATCGAGCCGCTGTACGACACCTACCTGCCGGTGGTGAAGCTGCTCGGCGCGATCCCCAAGCTGGTACGCCTCAGCCCGCCGAAATGGGAGCTGCCGCGCGCCGAGCTCGCCGCCGCCGTTGGGCCGAAGACCAAGGCGATCCTGCTCAACACGCCGATGAACCCGGCCGGCAAGGTTTTTACGCGCGCCGAACTCGCCTTCATCGCGGACCTGATCCACAAGCATGACTGCTACGCCGTCTGCGACGAAGTTTATGAGCACCTGACCTTCGACGGCTGGAAGCACATGCCGCTGATGACCCTGCCGGGGATGCGCGAACGCTGCATGCGCGTGGGCTCCGCCGGCAAGACCTTCAGCCTGACGGGCTGGAAGATCGGCTACGTCACCTGCGATGCCGGGCTGTTCGCCAACGTGCTGAAGGCGCACCAGAACCTGACCTTCACCACGCCGCCCAACCTGCAGCGCGGCATCGCGGTGGGGCTCGCCAAGGACGATGCCTATTTCGAGGGCCTTTCGACCAGCCTCCAGGCGAAGCGCGACCGGCTGGGCAACGGCCTGGCGCGGCTGGGCTTTGGCGTGCTGCCGACCCAGGGCAGCTACTTCATCACCACCGATTTTCGCCCGCTCGGGTTCAACGGCGATGACGTCGCCTTCTGCCGCACGCTGACCACCGAGGCCAAGGTCACGGCGATTCCCGTGACCGCCTTCTACGCCTCCGCCGATGCGCCGAACCACTACGCCCGCTTCGCCTTCTGCAAGGGCGACGCGGTGATCGATGCCGCGCTGGAACGCCTGGAGACCTGGATCGCCGCACGCGCCGGCGGGCTGCGCGCCGCGGCGGGTTGACGCCACCGCCGCCCGCGCCCTATCCAGCGGCTCCGATGCGGCGGTCGTAGCTCAGTTGGCAGAGCGCCAGGTTGTGGTCTTGGATGTCGCGGGTTCGAGCCCCGTCGATCGCCCCATCGGTTTACTTTCCTGAAGCCGGGCCGGCGTAGCCCGCCTCCCCTTCCCGGCCCCTGCCCCGCGAAGGACGCCCCATGCAAATTCGCCTCGATGGCCACACCGCCCTGATCACCGGCGGCTCGAAGGGCCTTGGCCTCGCCATCGCCGAGCATTTTGTCGAGTCTGGCGCCCAGGTTGCCCTGGTCGCCCGGGGTGCCGAGGCCCTGGAAGCCGCGCGCGCGAAGATCGCGGGCCGCTTGCAGGGGGCGCAGGTCGTGGCCATCCCGGCCGACATCTCGACCGCCGAGGGCTGCGCCAATGCCGTTGCCACCGCCATGGCCGCGCTCGGCTCGATCGACATCCTGGTGAACAACGCCGGCACCAGCCAGCGCGGCCCCTTCATGGAGGTGGATGACGCGCTGTGGCAGGCCGACCTCGACCTCAAGCTGTTCGCTGCCATCCGCCTGATCCGCGCCGTCTGGCCCGGCATGCAGGCGAAGAAGTGGGGCCGCATCATCAACGTGCTGAGCACGCAAGCCAAAACCCCCGGCCCCGCCGGCGCCCCCACCGCCGTCTCCCGCGCCGCCGGCATGGCGTTGACCAAGATCCTCGCCGGCGAGGGCGCGCCGCATGGCATCCTGGTGAACGGCCTGATGGTCGGCATCATCGAGAGCGACCAATGGGTGCGCCGCCACGCCGCCGACCCGCGCGGCATCACCTGGGAGGAATGGAAGGCCGAACAAGGCAAGGGTGTACCGCTCGGGCGCATCGGCAAGGCGGAGGAATTCGCCTCACTCGCCACCTTCCTCGCCTCGGACCAGGGCGGCTACATCACCGGCACGGCGATCAACGTCGATGGTGGCCGCTCACCTGTCATGTGAGCGACCCACCCGCGCGCTGGCGCGGGCAGGCGAAAACGTGGTTCCTGCGCTTCCTGTTTGATGAGGTGGTTCTCCATGCGTGAAATGACGGTAGCCGTTGGCGGGCTCGGCGCCATCGGGCTGCATCTGGCGCGCGCGCTCGACCAGGGCGTGCAGGGGCTTCGCTTGGTTGCCGTCAGCGCGCGCGATGAGGCGAAGGCGCGGGCCAATCTGATCGGCTTTCGCAACCCGCCCGAGCTGGTGGACCTGCCCACCCTCGCCCAGCGCGCCGACATCGTGGTGGAGGCCGCCCCCGCCGCGGTGTTCGAGCAGATCGCGACCAGCGCCATCGGCCTGGGCAAGATTTTCGTGCCCTCCTCGGTCGGTGCGCTGCTGCCGCGCATGCATCTGGTGGAGGCCGCGCGCAAATCCGGCGCGCGCATCGTCGTCCCCACCGGCGCGCTGCTTGGCCTCGATGCCGTGCGCGCCGCCGCGGAGGGCGATGTGGAGAGCGTGACCATCGAGACGCGCAAGCCGCCGCGCGGGCTGGTCGGCGCGCCCTACCTCGAGCTGCACAACATCGACGTCACCACCATCACCACCGCGACTCTGGTGTTCAAGGGCAACGCCTTCGATGCCGCGCAGGGCTTCCCCGCCAACGTCAACGTCGCCGCCGCCCTCGCCCTCGCCGGCATCGGGCCGGAGCGCACCATGGTGGAGATCTGGGCCGACCCGGGCGTGACGCGCAACACCCACACCATCCGCGTCGAGGCCGCGAGCGCGCGCCTGACCATGACCATCGAGAACGTGCCCTCCGAGGAGAACCCGCGCACCGGCAAGATCACGCCGCTGTCGATCCTCGCCTGCCTGCGCGGCCTGACCAGCACGCTCAAGGTCGGCAGCTAAAGCACGTTTGGTGCAAACGGATTCGTTTGAACCAAAATCCGTGCTTTAGATTCAAGTGTTTATAGCGCACGAAACCGGTTCAATCGAACCGATAGTGCGCTAGAGCACGATCGATCCTCTCGGATCGATCTCGTGCTCTAGAAACTGTTGAATCTACAGCACGAAATCCGCTCACATTGATTCAATGTTAGCGGATAGTGCTGTAGAGCACGATGCTGGAGACCTTCGGCTTCACGCTTGTGGCCCTGCTGGTGATCATCGACCCGCTGGGGACGGCGGTGATCTTCGCCAGCATGACCACGAACAACACCGAAGCCGAACGCCGCCGCCAGGCGATTCGCGCCACCGTCATCGCCACCATCGTGCTGATGGTGTTCTCCATCGCCGGCGGCTGGCTGCTTGGCGCGCTCGGCATCGGGCTGCCCGCGATGAAGGTCGCCGGCGGGCTGCTGCTGTTTCTGCTCGCCGCCGACATGGTGATGGGCCAGACCTTCCTGCGCGCCACGCCCGCTGAACAGAAGGCCGGCGCGGAGGAGCCCGACATCTCGGTCTTTCCCCTCGCCATCCCGCTGCTCGCCGGCCCCGGCGGCATGACGAGCATGATCCTGATGCGTGAACAGGCGCGCGGCAGTTTCGAGGCCTATGCCGCGGTCATCGCCGCGTTGGTCGTGGTGCTCGCCCTGACCCTGGTTTGCCTGCTGGGCGCCAGCACCGTCTCAAGGCTGCTCGGCAAGACCGGCGGGCACGTGATCGGCCGCGTGCTGGGCGTGCTGCTGGCCGCACTCGCGGCACAGATCGCCCTCGACGGGGTGCGGCAGAGCTTCGGCGTTTAGCGCACGCTGCCCAGCCCCGGGGAGAGAGTGATCGCATCGGCGTTCGGGTCGAGCGCGCCCGCCACGCCGCCGAGGCGGCTGCGTTGCAGGCGCTCCACCTCCTCGCGCGCCCCGGAGGTGGCGTTACGCGTTTGCGGCAAATTGCCCGGCTGGGCGAGCCGCGCGAGCGTCACGCTGCCGCCAGGTTCGAACAGGGCGGGGCTCAGCGCCTCGCTGGCGGCGCGCGTGTCGTTGCGGTCGAGCGCGACCTGCGTGGCGGCCAGGGCGCGCACCACCGCATCGGGGTCGGCATTGGCGCGGGTGCCGAGTGCTGCGCGAAGTTCCGTGCGGGCGGCGCGGAGTTCGAAGCGCACGCCGTTCGGCAACGGCGCCCAGCGCAGGTCTCGCGCGAATTCCGCTGCCAGGAGTTCGACCTGCGCGGTGCCGCGGGCGGTGCGGGCGGGCTGGTTGGCCAGGCTGCGCCCCGCATCGGCAAAGGCTTCGGCGGCCTGATCCACGGCGAGGCGCACCGGGTCCGCCGTGCCGGCGGCGAGGGTGGGTGGGATACGGCTGGCGGGGGCGGGCGTGCGGATTTCCGCACAGCCGGCCAGCGCCAGGAATGCCATGCCCCAGAAAGCAGCCCGCATGAGTCGCATCCTTGTCCCCAGACCGGTCAGCTGACTGGGTCTTCCTGCATCAGGCGCAGCATCTCATGATCCGCCATGGCGGTCGCCTCGGCGGCGCGGGGCAGGCGCGGCAGGGCGTCCAGTACCCTGAGCACCCCGGCACCGCCCCCGGGCGCCACGGGATTGAGCGCGGTGGCGGCGGCCTCGCGGTCGCCACGATCGAGCGCCAGGGCGGCCTGGCCGAGTGCCGCGGCCACCAGATGCGGCGGCGCGTCGCGCGACAGGCCGAGGGCGCCGCGGACCTCGTCTCGCCCGAGGGTCAGGCGGCTGAAAGTGGCGGGCGTGGCGGCGATCCAGTGCTGCTCGAAGGGTAGCGTCGCCGTCATCCATTCGAGCGAGGCGACGGCCCGTGCCGCGGCCGCCGGATTGCCGCGCAGGCGCTCGGGCCGGGCGAAGGCGTAGGCGGCGGAAAGCACCGCGCCCCGCCCGGGGTCACCGGCGCTGCTCGCGGTGCCGGGCGGGCCGGGCGGCAGGGGCACTTCCGGTCCCTGCACGAGGCGGGGCGCGCCGGTGCAGGCGCCGAGCAGCAAAAGGGCCACCGGCAACAAACGGCGCGTGCGCTCAGAAAAGCAGCCTGCGGCCATGGCCCTGATTCCGTTGCATGAGCACGCGACTGGCCCGCGCGGTGGCCTGGGCCGTGAGCGGCAGGGGTGGCAGCGCGACGAGCCGAGCCAGGGTGGCGGCTTCGGCGCCGGGCGCCAAGGGTGCCAAAGCCCGGGTCGCCGCTGCCGGGTCGTTCCGGCGAAGCGCCTCGGCCGCGCCGAACAGGGCGTCGATTGCGGCCTGCGGGGGGATCGGCGCAAATCCGAAGGTCGCGCGAATCTCGTCACGCGCCTGCGCGAGCATCGGCACGACCAGCGCATCGACGCCGATCCAGCGCGGCCCGGCGAGTTCCACCGCCAGGAACTCGACTTGGCCGAGAGCGGTGGCTGCCGCGCCTGGGTTGCCGGCGACGCTGCTGGGCTGGCCAAAGACGAAGGCGCTGGAAAGGATAGCGCCGCGCACCGGGTCGCCGGCCCCCTCGGGCAGCGCGCTGGTCGGCAGCGTCACCGGGGTCGGCGCGGGCGGTACGGCGCAGGCGGCAAGCACGAGCAGCAGGCTGGCGGCGGGAAGCCTCATCATTCGCCCCTCCACTGCAGCATATGGATAGCCTGGGCCGTGCCTCAAGCGTCAGGTGGCGGAGAGGCTGGCGCGATGGCGCCGCGCGAGTTCCACGTAATGCACCGCCGTGCGATCGAATCGCGCGCGTTCCTCGGCCGTCATCACGCGGGCGAGCCTGGCGGGCGCGCCGGTCCATAGCTCGTTGGGCCCGATCACCTTGCCCGGCGTGAGCAGCCCGCCAGCGCCGAGCATGCCGCCTTCCTCGATCACCGCGCGGTCGAGCACCGTGGCGCCCATGCCGACGAAGGCACGATTCTTCAGGGTGCAGGCGTGGACGATGCAGGCATGGCCGATGGTGACGTCATCGCCGATGATCAGCGGCTCGGCGCCGGCATTGAGGTGCAGGACGGAGCCGTCCTGGATGTTGGTGCGCGCGCCGATGCGCATGATGTTCGTGTCGCCACGCAGCACGCACTGATACCAGACCGAGCTGTCGGCACCGATCTCGACATCGCCGACGATGACCGCGGTGGGGGCGATCCAGGCGGTTTCGTGGATGGTGGGCAGCTTGCCCTCGAAGGGGAGGATGTTCATGCGCGGCAATCCAGCACAGATCGCGCACGTTGTCAGGGCAGCCCCAGGCTCGCCCTCTGGCTGGCGGTCGCCTTGGTGTTGCGGCGGAACAGGTCGTCGAGCGAATTGGTCTCGTGGATCGCTTCCCAGCCGATTTGCGAGAACGTCTCCCGCACGAAAAGCTGCGGCGCCAGCAGCGGATTCGTCAGCGCCTGGGTGAAGGCGTCGAAGCCGACCATGCGCATCAGCAGCGATCCGAAGGACGCATCGCCGCGCTCATCCTCCGAGAACATGCCTGGCAGGAACTCGACCGCATCGATGTCGTTGGCGTAGAGCCGCTTCAGCTCATTGCGCGTCGCGATGTCCGCTCCCAGCGTGTCGAAGGAGGTCAGCGGCTTCAGCCCGAAATGCCGCCGATAGGCGTTCATCGGCGCGAGCGCGAAGGCGCGCGACATCCGGTGCGCTGACGTCTCGGCCCCCATCAGGAAGTCCGGCACATTGCCCAGCCCGATATAGCCCGCCGGCTGGCGCGAGAGGGCGTCCATCAGCGTCTCGAGCCCGACGCGTTCGAGCAGCGCGTTGTTGAACTGCAATTCGTGGAAAGTGAGGCTCTTGCCGCCGGCCTCCACCACCTCGGGCGCCATCGAGTGCCAGCGGTAGAGCAGGTTGAACTCGATGGCGATGCGGTTGGTGCGGTACCAGGGCCGGCGCGGCGCGAGGCCCGGGTCCATCTGCAGCCGAAATGGTGTCTGCGCCAATTGGACGATGTAGTCCTCGATCACCAGCTTCAATCCGATGACGATCAGCGTGTTCCGCGCCGTTTCGAAGATGCGGTCGTCCGACCAGTTCGGGTGCTTCGCCTCGATGGCGCGGGCGAGGCGATTGTGCTCGCGCAGGAACAGCACGCTGCAGGCGGCGTAGCCGATATTGCCGCTGCCGCGCTCCAGCCCGGTGGCATAGAGGGAGGGGGTATTGGCGGCGATTTCCGCGGGCGTGAGGCCGACGCCAGCCATCCAGGCCTGCACCTTGAGCAGCCCGCCTTCGACCGGCTGCGCGTAGTCGAAGGTGGCGAAGCGGGGATCCACCGCGCCGTCCTTGAACAGCAGCGGCTGGTACTCGCCGGAGGCCACCTCGCGGCTGGCCAGGCGCCCCCCGCGACCCTCTCGCAGCGCGCGCGTGCGGGTCTCGTCCAGGCCGTAGATCTGGCAGAAATCGATCTCGTGGTTCGAGGTGTTGGACCGCAGATCGACCGGCGCGGTGCGCAGGAAGCTGTCGGTGAACCATTGCGCGAAATAGGCCAGCAATCCGCTGTTGGTGCTGCTCGGCCGCAGCCCGCCAGGGGGGCGGCGGTACAGTTCTACAACCTCCTGGAGCGGCGGCAGCTTGCGGTCCGGATCCGGCGGCAGGTGCCGCCCGGTGAAGTGCCGATCGACCAGCGAGGGCCAGGACACATACGTGTGTTCACGCACCGCCGTCGCCGCCACGGCGGGGTCAGCACCACGCGCCGCCCAGGCTGGCATTGCCCCGCCACTGCCCGGCGGCGTCCAGAGCGAGTAGGGCCCGGGGCGGGAGGCGGAGCCGGTGGAGGTTGTGTCGATCACCAGGCCGGAGACGAAACGCCGCGCAAAAGGCCAGTTGTTGATCAGTCGCGCCAGAAAGGGCGTGGATTTCGCCGCTGTCGTGACGCCTGGCATGGTCAGGTTGCCAAGCGTCGTCGGTGAAGTTTCTGACATGGACCGATCTCCCCTGCGTCACGCAGTACCTTGCGCGATCGATGGGAGCCGGCTCAAGCGGAGAATTCGAAGGCGGCCCCTATCGTTCGGCCTGCCCTATTCCGCCGCGAGCGGCAGCGCCGCTTTGACGTCGAGGCCGAGCATCAGACCGATATTCTGCACGGCAGCGCCCGAGGCGCCCTTGCC